>PIVQ01000737.1 GCA_003354055.1 Desulfobacteraceae bacterium
ATATCGCTCAACGCGTAAAACATCCTGGCCCCGCTGTCGCACGGAAAATAGGCAAAGGTGATGAAATCGGGAGAGGGCAGGCAGTCTTCCATGGCCGCGCCCAGTACGCACCGGACAACCGGGCAGATATCCCTGGAAAGATGGTTTTTTTCCGCAATATCCAGGAACGCCCTGGATGCGCCGGCGGCAGCCAGGAAAAAAGACAGGATCTGCCCGTTGAAAGGCACAAAATTCAGGGCCAACACGATCTCTGAACATACGGCATTTCCAACGAACATGACCCGGGAGTCGTCCAGGTAGGCATCCTGGAATCCACCGGCATTGGCAAGTGTCCTTTCCACGGTGGCGGCGGAACTATTGTCCGGCAGCGAAAAATCCACCGGCCGGTCGGTACTGCCCACGGCCCGTAGGAAATTTTCCAATTGGGCGCTTCTCTTGGACCTGGCGGGCCGGGCAGTTTCACCGGGCATGCCCACCCCTTTTTTCGCCATCAGTTTTTTCAGCAACTTCTCTTTATCAGATAACATTCTTCTCCTCTTACATTGGATAACGCTTGAGGGTATCCCAATGCTTGGAACCCGTCAACTCAGCCCTTCGGGGCACATCAGGTTTCATCCAGGGCAGTCCTGATCTCCTCTTCCGACATTTGGTCGATCTGCCTTTGCAGGCATGCGATGGTATCCACCTGCCCTTTTTGGGGTTCATGGTCAATCAATTTTTGGGTAATGCCGGCGACAGTGGGCGCCTCAAATAATTCCCGGACCACAATTCTGACTTCAAACAGTCTCTGCAACCGGTTTACGAGCTGCACCACCAGCAGGGAGTGCCCGCCGAGCGCAAAAAAATCATCATGCCTGCCCACACGCTCCACCCCTAAGATTTCCGTCCAAATATTAGCGACTACCTCTTCTGCGGGCGTGGACGGCGCCTCATACCTTTCTATTACGCCTGAGATCTCGGGAGCGGGCAATTTTTTCAGGTCCGGTTTGCCGTTGGGAGTCAGGGGCAGGCGGCTGACGGACTGGGCCGGGTCGTCCACAATGGCCTGAAGCAGTACTTCGAAATGACCGGCCATCCCCTGGATGGTGGATGAATGGAACAGATCGGTGGCATATTCCCACCAGCAGTGCAGTTCCCCGTTTCGTTCCTCCATATTCAAGCTCAAATCGAACTTGGCGACCGGGTAGTCAATAGGCAGGGCCGTGACCGCCACTTCCGGCAGGTCCAGTGAGACCGGATCATTGTTTTGCAGTCCGAACATCACCTGGAACAATGGGCTATGGCTCAGGCTGCGGGGAGGTTGCAACCGTTCCACCAGCATTTCAAAGGGGATATCCTGGTGGGCATAGGCGGCCAGGCAGGTTTTACGGGTTTCCGCCAGCAGGCCGGCCACGCTCTGTTCGGGTTGGAGCCTGCCCCGCAGCACCAGGGTATTGACAAAAAAACCGATCAGATCATCTGTACTGCTGTGGGTGCGATTGGCAATGGGGGTTCCCACACATAGATCATCCATGCGGCTATAGCGGGAAATCAGGATAAAAAACCCGGTCAGCAAGGTCATGAAGAGGCTCGCATTCACCTCGCGGCTCAAGGTAATGAGATTTTTCGTAAGTGCCGGCGGCAAACAATGGCAATAATGGGCGCCCCGGTAGCTTTGCAGGGGCGGCCGGGGTTTGTCAAAGGGCAATTCCAGCAGTTCCGGAGCCCCGGCCAGCTGCCGGTGCCAATAATCCACCTGCCGTTGCAGCACCCCACCCTGCAACCAATCCCGCTGCCAGGCTGCATAATCGCCGTACTGGATGGTGAGTGGCGCAAGGTCCGGCTCATCCCCTTTGGCAAAAGCGGTGTAGGCATGTTGCCAGTCCCGGATAAACACCCCCATGGACCAGCCGTCACTGATGATATGGTGATAATTCAGCAACAGTACCGATCTTTGCTTTGGGAGCAGCAACAGATCGGCCCTGAACAGGGGGCCCTGGCTCAAATCAAAAGAACGGCAGGCATGGCGTTCGGCACGGTTCCGGATCCCTTCATTCAGGTCTCCAGGTGACAGTCCGGTTAAATCGTTGATGGCCAGAATCTCCTTTTCGGCGGGGGCGTGAATTTGAACCACGGCCTGTCCGTCCCGGGTCGGAAACGAACTCCTCAACGCCTCATGACGCCGGACCAGCCAGTACAGGCTGCGCTTCAGGGCCTCGACATTCAAATGCCCCGACAACTCCAGGGCGGTTGGCATGTTGTAAACAGGAGCGGCCTTATCTTCCAGATGGTTGAGGAACCACAGGCGCTGCTGGGCAAAGGAGAGGACCCCGGGTTCGTCATCCGGCCGTTTGCGGATGGGAGGCAGGCTGACAGTGTTGGTGGCTGCTTCAATGGCTGTTGCCAATTCAACCAGTCGGGGATGCTCGAAAACAGCGCTCACCTGCAATTCCACCTGGAAATTGTCCCTGATCCGGGCGATGAGCCGGGTGGCCGACAGGGAGTGTCCGCCCAGGTCAAAGAAGTTGTCATGGCGATGGATTGTTTTACACCGGAGGATTGCCGCCCACAGACCGGCCAATAATTCTTCGGTGGGTGTGGCAGGCTTATCTCCGATAATGGTTTCCGCCCCGGGCAGGGGCAATGCCTTGCGGTCGGTCTTGCCGTTGGGTGTCAAAGGAAATCGTTCCAGCACCATGAAATGGCTTGGAATCATGTAGTCGGGCAACTGCAGTTTCAGCTGCTTTCTCAACTTGGCCGGCTCGATAACCGATTCGGCTTTCGAAGATTCGGCCACAGTGAGATAAGCGACAAGCTGCTTGTCGCCATCAGCCTCATGCAATGTCACGACAGCTTCCGTGACAAAAGGAAGCCGGCCGAGTACGGCTTCGATTTCGCCCAACTCTATCCGGAATCCCCGTAATTTGACCTGGTTATCAATCCGTCCCAGGAACTCAATGTTGCCGTCGGGCAGCAGGCGTGCCAAGTCTCCTGTTTTGTAGATCCGTCGGGTTTTACCGAAAAGCTCGGCTTTAATGAATTTTTCCCGGGTAAGTTCGAGGCGGTTGAGATAGCCCCGAGCAAGGCCCGCGCCTGCGGTAACCAGTTCTCCGGGTACCCCCGCCGACACCGGCTGCAGGTTTTGGTCAACGATAAAAACTTCGGTATTGGCAATGGGCCTGCCGATGGGAATCGAGTTGCCGTACGCCTGGTCGGCGATGGGGTAAAATGTGGTAAAGGTGGTGTTCTCTGTAGGGCCGTATACGTTTGTCAATTGGGTGTCGGGCAGCAGGCGCACCGCTTTTTCAATATGCGGCACAGACATCACCTCCCCGCCGGTCAACAGATGCTTCACACTGCGTAGTGCCCCGGGATGCTCCTCCAGCAGAAGATTGAACAGACTGGTGGTGAGGAATAAAATGGTGATCTTTTCCCGGACCAGGACGTCGGCAAGGGTTTCCAGGTCTTTTTGCCGGGCCGGCATGACCACAAGCCTGGCACTGTTCAGCAGGGCGCCCCAGATTTCCAGCGTGGCCGCATCAAAGGAGACCGGCGCATACTGCAGGAAAATCTGTTCCGAATCCAGTCGGGCATAATTATTGTTATTCAC
>PIVQ01000105.1 GCA_003354055.1 Desulfobacteraceae bacterium
CACGCACAGAAAAGCCCATTGGTATTCATCCCACAAGTATTCGTAAAATAATCATCAGGTGTGCCATTCTTAATATACGGCTCATATAAAAAAGACATGTGAAAAACTTTCATACGATACACGGATTCAATCCAAAATTTTGAAGGGATGAAATCAAAGTCAAAATTCATCGCATAAAAAATTTCACTGCCATATAAAACAAAACTTGTGCAAGCTTGTGCTGATGAAATAAAGGTGAAAAAGAAGAATGCTGACCGGTACTCGAACTATAATTCTGAAAAGGACACCCAGTAGCGCTGTTCGAATACTTTGAGGATATCTATAACCTGGCCCATGAATTCTTTTTCACTCATTGTCTTGCCGTAAAGCGGAGACAGTCGTCTGGATATTTCCGCAACTGTCAGTTTTCCCGAAGCGTAACGAATCACCTCACTCTCAAGTGCTGTCAGGCGGATGCGGAATATGGACAATCCGTCCTGGTCCTGCTCTAAAAGACGGACTGTACGCATGGGGCGAAAGGAAGGGAACGCCGCCGGGGGTATGTCGCT
Organism: Desulfobacteraceae bacterium; assembly: GCA_003354055.1. Next base: position 549 of record PIVQ01000105.1, read on the forward strand.
GGAATGCTGGGGATCAGGGGCGTTTACCATTCGCATACAATAGGTTTGCATGTGATGTTCCTCGTTGAAAAACGAGCACCACTCCGAAGATATGCCGTAGGTCGCTTCGATCTGAAAAAGCCGGCGGATCTGCTTGAAGGGAATCTTATTCCTTAATGCAACCATATTTGTCTTTATTCTTGACAGCAGCCACTGATTCAACCGGGTGATTTCTTCCCGTGTCAGCGTTTCTGTCCTGGCCGTGGCATATTCACCTAAAGACGTTTCGGAAGTGGCATCCAAGAGGGTGAGTCCATACTTTTGAGGTTCCCGGCTCATGGGGGTGTGGGGAAAAGGAATGAAAATCATGGTGGATACGGCGAGTATTCCCGGAGCCGATTCCATAAGCTTTTTAACAAACCGTTCCGTTTCTTCCACGGTCTCCTGTGTCTCAAAGGCCCCGCCGCAGATGACGTTGCAGAAGAGCATCGGCAATTCGTGTTCAGCGCAAAGCTTTACAACTGTCAGGATTTCCTCCAGGGTCACTTGCTTGCGGTAGGCATCAAGTACACGCTGGACACCTGATTCGAGCCCCAGTTGTAATCGAACCAGCCCGGATTTGATCATGACCGGAAGGATATCCGGTCTTTTAATGAGGGTTTTTACATGGGCCTCACAGAACCACGTAAAATCGTATTGTTTTCTCAGACGGCGCAATCCTTCGCATATTTTGAGAACCCGGCAGGGATCTATTGTAAAGGTATCATCATTAAAGCAGATAAAATGGCTTTTCTTTTCCCCTTCCTGTTCGAGCCGTTGCTCCACCTCAGACAAAACATTTTCAACGCTTCTGAATCTTACCGTTTTCGTATTGTGACCTTCATAGCAGAAGGAACAGCTGAATGCACATCCCCGTCCGGTCATAATATTGATCTGTCTGTTGGAAAACTCAGAAGGAAGATGATGTTTGGCAGGATTGGGGAATGGAAGGGCATCTAAATTTTTGATGAGTTCCCGGTCTGGTGTTTTCACAACCTCGCCGCAGGAGTTGCGAAAAATGATACCCTTGATCTTTTCAAGTGTCCCCTTACCGGCCAGGTAATAGTCGAGGAGTTCGAGAAACGTGAGTTCACCCTCTCCCCGAACAACGGCATCGGCTTTTGATGCGGCCAGAAAGGCGTCTCCCAGTACCACTGACTGGGGGCCGCCGACAAGCACCGGCAATGACGAGGTTTCTTTGATCCTGCGGCTCAGTCCCGCAACATCAGTCTGGTTGTCATAATGGCAATAAAAACCGATCAAACGCACATGATTTTGCTCAATTTCCTGCTCGATCACTGAAACAGCGTGGTTCACATCGCCGGTGTACAGCCGCGCCGAATACCCTTTTTCATTTGCACAGGCTGCCAATATATCCAGACCGATAATCTTTCCATAGGCCGCCCGCAAGCCGATGCCCCCATAAAAGCTGCGCTGTGTATAAATGAGCAATATATCGTAGTTCATTGAGTCCTCTTCTCATGGCATACCGCTAGTCCGGATATTTGGTCGGTGCTTAGGCCGAGTGTCAAAAATAAACCACCCAGGTAGTTGGCGTGGCGTTTCCATTCACATCTTTCCACTTGGAATAGTGGATTTTGCACTGGAAGATTTTAATTTGACCCCACGCCTTAAGTCGTGTTGTAATGACGTTTGCCTGTGCACCAAATTTCAAATTAAGTGATTTATGAAATTTTGGTCCGCAACGTAAAAAATATTCAGCGACCACATGTCCGGCCAAAAAGGTAATAATTCGCAAACGGTTTATCACGAAAATATGCTGGTAACAGATCTGATACCCTCAATAGGGTTCGGAATTGAGGGTATGGGAATCTCCTTAAAGAGCTCCTCAAGCTCTTTGAAATAATGAACGGGATCATGTTCAATCCATCCGGGCAGTGTTTTTGAAAAAAAATCGGGTATTGAGTGTTCAAAAAAATTTCCCAATACAATTCCGGCCTTCAGTGTTGCGTCGAAATCACCACGCAACCATTCTAACAATTCCGGTAAAGGCGTACATGGTAAATCATCGCCCGGGTCATAAGCGTCTCTCAAATTGTCCCCATAGAAACGCCAAGGCTCTTTAGCGGTCTCATTATATATGTCTGCAATCTTGCCGTAACAGTGGCCGTCCAAACCTTCTTTTAACTCATTTCTGAGCTTCATCGCCTTGACCGCTCTTTCCTTATCCTTTTCAGTGGGTTTCTCTTTAACCTGGCAACTGCGATCAACAGACAAAAGAAACATATTGGCCATCTGCAAACCATGTTCCATATTGCCGACAGCTACGAGATCCGGCTCGGTAAAAGAGATATCTTTACCAAGCATCCCCTCAAGAGTAATCCAGAGTGAATGCCAATCTTTGGCGAGTGCTTTTTCTTTTAATCCCACAGCCTCTCCAGTTTCACACTTCAGCAATAATAAAAGTGCATGACTCTTTTCTTTTGACAGGCGGCAAACTGACATTGAAACCTCCTTTTTGATTTACGATTCGATTCGATTTAGATAAAAGTCCTCTCTACTAGTGATCGTCGTGTTGTAGTATTTAGTTAAAGGGCATGTCAATTGAAAAAAAAATCATATTATTTCCGCAGAAAAAATCTCTTAACGTCCATTAGTTTAGTTGTTTGTATTGAATTGGAATTTATTGTAACTTGACAAAAATCGTGCGCGCAGCGCCGCCTCCGCCTTTTCCAGCTTTTCCAGCTTTTCCAGCTTTTCTCGCTGGCGCCAATCGCTTTTTATTGGCGCCTTTACATATCTACCGCCGGTCCGGCTGGGATGTCCGACCTGGTCGAACAATTTTCAAGCGGTTCTAAATTCGCTCCGAAAAAAGCCGTGAAACTGCGGTGCAGCGGCTCCTCAAACAACACGGCTTTTGTTTCTTCGCTTCATTAAGAACCGCTAAAAAATTCCACCCTTATGGCACGGACACCCCACCCGGACCTACTCGGTTTGCGAACTGTTGGATAAGAACCCACAAAAAGCCGCTGTTGTTTTTATTCAAAGGGTATAAGTAGTGCGTTCCGGTATCAAAATTGCCTTTATTGACAGGCTTTTGGGGGCATTTTAATGACCGGAAAAAAAATGAATACATATATGTAGAAAAGGCAATCCTACTTTAAGTTTGAAGTAATTCCCTTACTACACAATTGACTTGTTTGTAATTAAAAATTGAATCCATATACATACCATTTTGCACTTGAAAAATCTGGGTCGTCACCACCAGGGTGGGCATCACAATTGTGTTTGTTAGCTAATTCTGTCTCTTTCCTCTGTGCTATTTCTTTTGAACTGAATGGGCCTTCAAGTATTTGCCAGTCTGTTAAACTTGAATATTGACTTTCCCAATAAGCTTTCCTTTGCTCAAGGTTAGTTGTCATTCCTATTCTACATCCCATAAAAAATCTCCCTTCAAAAATTAATGGAATTCAGGGTCAGGTTTTGAATTATCATTTTTTACATTGCAAAGCATGTACTTCAAGATCTGATCCTATTTCGTACAATTCGGATGAGCTTTAATTTTTGCACCCATTCTTATCACAAGTAATTCTTTGTGATGATGTTACCCAATGGTTAGGGTTCTTTTTGGTGTCAACGCCACATCCGGTACGACCATCTTTAGTTCCTTGGTGTACCACTCCTGTAGGTGTATGTTTTACGGTCATCTTTAGCTCCTTTTAAAAAAAGTTTATAGTTAATACCCATATGTATAATCGCGATGCTGGACGAATTCAGGACCGCGTTAAAAATGGGCGTGTTGTTTGAATTCACACTTTTTTCCCCGATGTATTTATCCCAAGGGATCGATGGTATTTTGGATGGATGATTATATTTGTTTGTAAATCGATTTCTGCTGTAGCTAACCCAGTGCCACGTTCATCTACCCAAAATTCAGATTCATATGAACTCGTCTTGAGCCCGATTAAACCTACTCGGAAATAAATTTTTGCCAGTAAAATTTTAAATTCTTGTGCTGAGGTGATTAGATCGACCACCTTCATTGCATATTGCTGTAATACACCTTGACCAGATGGATTGTTGGCTGCAACTTCCAAACATAAATCTTCGAGTTCTTGATCGTCAATAATAACGAGTTTAAAGGAATTCGGTTTTCGTTGGAAAATTTTAGTAAATTTTATCAAGGCAGGAAAACTTGAATTCCATTCATCCCCAAGAGCTCTCAGCCTTGATCTGGAATATTCACCCTCAGCGTTTTTAAATTCAGAAGCTTTCAATTTTGATAGATTTGCACCTGCCAATATACAAGAGTTAAAAAAAGCGACCACATCTCGAGGTCGTTCGGTAATTTTACAAATGTACTCTGTTATTGGTATTTTTCGATATTGTTTTGGAAGCAAATCTTTATGTGAAATAGATTGTTTGGTGTATCTTCGAGAAACTAAATAATTAATTCTCTTATCCATAACACAGATCAAATCTTTTTTAGCCCATTTTAAAGGTAAATATAAAGATTGAAATTTTTCTTCCTGAAATCCAGATTCCCTTGTCAATTTAAAAACTCGTTCTATCAAATCACGTCTTATTGCCATTATCACTTTAGCATTTTTTACTTTATAAAAATCTCTTGATGTTAAGATTAGAGCCATAATTAATCGATATCTAAGACGCTCTTCGACCCAGTTTTCATCTAAACTATCGACAACAATATAGTATTGTTTATGCTTGTTGGAGAGAACTATATCGAGAAGTTTGATTACTTTATGAAGATCTTGCACTTGCGCCCGTGATACAATATCTTGCCCTCGATTAACAAGCTGAGATTTTTGTTCTTCGGATAGTTTCTCCCCACCTTCTAAAGCCCCTTTAACTTTTGCACCAGGTATACCCAATTCAGAGGCCATTTGCGAATTTAAAGAGGTCTCTAATTTTTTTGAAATTTCTTTCACTCTAAATTCAGTCTCCTGCCAAAAGCTTTCACCCCATTCTTGAATATATTCTATTGCTTCCCTCGCCTCGCGTTCCTTCAAGGTATCACCGTTAAACATTCGTTTAAGTCTTTTTATAAACGACGGCTCTCCATTTGGCTCAGTTGTTGAAAAGTGTCTCTTTAAAATTTCTACTGTTAAAACATGCCTCCATAGTAGTTTGAAAAATGGATCAAGATTAACGCCTAAACCCGAAAAAAACTGTAATATAGTTGAGTTAGAAATATATGTGAGCGCAAGATTTTCTGGTTCAATAACAATAACTTGATCACCATAGGTCCACTTAAGTTGTTCAATCAGTGCTGTTTTGCCAGAGCCAGCACGTCCTAATAATATTTGGCGATGGTCTTCGATATCTGCCAATACTGATAAGTCTCCAGTGTCAATGAAACAATTTTTCAAAAATTCATTGTCCTGTTCTGCAGCAACAGCACCGATGTGATCTGTTCTTTTAAACTTAAACTGTCCTGTGCTCATTTTACCACCAAGTTTGATATTGTTTGTTACTGTGAAACTTGAAAAATAACCGGTTTATCCGGTTCGTTTTTGTTGGAATTTATAATACAATTTTCAAAGTTTGACCCATGACCATTAAATGTCAAACCTAAGAAGGTATCTCACGGGCTCATCATCTGGGTTATTGGAGTTTAAAACTGAAAAATAACCACTTTCAACTTGAAACTCTTTTTCAATCGTTTTCGCTAAAGTTTTTGTTCTGTTTGCTCGTTGGCGCAAACTCTGTATCCAGTCAGTAAGCATATCTTTTGAGGCGTTTTTCCTAATTAGATTCTTAGTTTATCAATCGTAATTTGCTCATCAAGAAAAATTCCATTAGACACAAGTTCTTGTTTCGCAGAATCCGGGTCTGGTGTAAAAAGCATGATTCTAAGATTTACTTCAGCTCTGGAAAAACAGACATAGGCTAATTTCCTACTTTTGCTAAGCTGCCCTTCAGTTGCTTCTCCCGATGTATTCGGCGTCAAGGTTTTGGTGAAATTATAATTATGCCAACCAGCTTCTACATCATCAAAAACAACCACTACATCATTGTACTCCTCGCCTTTCACTCCATGCTGAGTGCTATAAGGCGTATTGTCTTTTATAAAGTCGCTAAAGCTTTCAATCTCTGAAGTTGTCATCTGGAAAAAGGCATCAGCCAGCCAAGAACCCTTCTCGATTGAGTGCCGATCCTTGTCGTATGCTACTGACATTGGGCCTCGTGCCAAATCATCAATTACCCGATCTGATATTTTGCATAAATTCATTTCTTGACAAAAAAACAATATTTCTCCAAGAGTACCGGTATCCCAGTATCCAGAAAGACGATCAATCAAGTCAATCGCCAGCTCTTTCATATCACCAATTGATCGACCAGAATTCACTCCCTCGGGATTAAAAGCCGGACTATACTCTCGAAGAACATTTATTACCTTGCGCATATCCCCTTCCCTATGAAATTTCACCAGGGGCCAAATGGAGTCGATAAATGGTTTTAAAAGAGAGTGCTCACCCGACTCATAGTTATCTTTAGCTCTTGTGGAAGCATACACACCAGTAAATAGTTTCTGAAGTTCTGGAAAGCCCAAACGACGCGCTATCATTTGGCGCACAAGAAATAACCTTTTCACATTCTCTTGATTGGCCCACCCCCAGTAATTCAGCGTTTCTTCAAACCTCTCTGAGGCTCGAATAAGCTGCTGTTCTGAATATTTTTTTCTTGGTGCCTCGGGCTCTTCAGCCTCTATCAGTCTAATTTCAACCGTTCCTTCAATTTCAGTATTTTTGCCCGCTGGATATTGCTGAACATCTTTTCTGAAAGCATTCAGCAACGTAATTACCTGTGGGGCGCATCTAAAATTCTCCTCCTTCGTAATAAATGCGGCTCCGGTTGGACCAGCGAAGTCCCCTGCACGCTTTTCATAAATTTGCTGCATGGGATCACCAAAGTATCCAACGACAGGCAGCCCATCATTTCCACAGAGTTTATTCAGTGATTTAACAACATCACCAAAAGTATCCTGAGCCTCATCAACAAAAATGTAAGGGTATTTTTGCCCAACGATCCTTTGGAGTAGCTCATTTTCATAAATCAGCAATGCCGAAATCGCTATAACATCATCGTGACCGATTTTACCATCCGGATAATCACTGAAATTATTATCATTGTATACAAACCGATTCACCTTATTTAACTGCTTTAAATCCTCGGTAAGTTCTCCAATCATAGCCCTTGCGGCGAGAGCTTTTTTGCTATTACCACCGTTATCCTGTGTCTGTTTCTTAGCTATATGGGCAGGAATAATAGTTTCTTGAAGAGCAGATTGAATATTAGGGGTAAAACGCTTAACTTCATTCCACAAAAAACCATGTAATGTCGACACACAAAATAGGTCATCCCAACCTAAACGGTGTGATATTACTTCCACGGCACGATTGGTGTACGTAATACAGGCAATTTGTTTACCGTCTCGGCGGAGAATCGGTCCCTTTACCTCGCGGATATAGTCAAGAGCCGTAATCAACGATGTAGTTTTTCCTGATCCTGCCCCTGCTACTACTGAAAAGCTCCGAGCAGAATCCAGACACGCTCTAATCTCAGCATCAGCTTTAGTTTCAACTAATTCTTTTCCAGAGGCAATCATCTTTCGACCTCCTCTGTTGCATCCTTGCACGTCTCACCCTTCAACCAAAGCAAGCCTTCTAATATATAAGTTGGTGTTTCCCAGTCTTCCGCAGAAGAAGCAACATCAAGAGCAAATTCAGTCTTTTTGAAGGAAGAACCTCTTATCGCCTCATACACAGCTTGGTAGTCATCGTTGAGAACCCCAGTGAAATCTATTCCGGAACTAATCTTGTTATCAGCAAAAATATCTATATTTTGGTAGATAAAGGTTTCTTCGAACGTCCTGCCGGACAATTCACATTCGGGGCCATACTTATTGACCGGAGTTGGTTGCTGAAATGCAACATAGCCCTTTCCACCAGCCACTATTTTTTTAGCTTCAGTAAGTATTGCCAAGTCTGATATATCTGATTTGTCTAAAAAAAACTTCAATGAAGAATTTGAAGTAACAGCACCAACAGTATCAGCTCTACATGCTGATCGTTTATTAGTGGGATCCACTGAATCCAGATCAGTTATAACCAGATATGGCATACCCAAGAATTCCAACAGGCTTGCAAAACGGCTAGCATACGCACCGCCAACCTCTAAAGTGGTCAAATACACCCTATCGAGTTCGGGTGTAGATTTATTAATCATCTCGGGCAATAATAGTTTTTCGACCGTACCCTCGACTAACACCGCGGCGTCAGAAAAAAACAAATCACAGTGCGTCAACTTCATGTATTTCTTAAGGAAGTTCAGTGTCTCTTCTTCATTCTCTACTTCACCGGACGCAGATTTTTTGTTTGGCTTAAACCCCCTTAAGCTAAGCACATTCGTGGCATTTAAAGTCATCACATTAGCGGGGTCCTCACCTTTTAAAACAAAGCGTCTGAAATACCTTACCTTACTAAAATCGACAGCATCCAATATATGTGATGCATGTGTAGATATTCCGAGTTGTGGTACCTTATCGGGCTCACCGGCTTCGACAGCGGCATCACGAACTATTTTCCATATATTAGATATAAAAGTTTGCTGAACTTGGGAGTGCAAATGAGCTTCTGGTTCTTCAATAAAGATCATTTGGCAATAAGGTCTTTTCTCTTCAGTTTTAATCCACTGCAGATGAAAATGACTTACTTGTATCGCCATGTATACAAGGTTTTTAAAGCCAAGACCGTTATAGGCTTCAGGTAACTCATGGTTGAGGTCTGGGTCAACATACAAAAGTGACGTATTACCCTGCAGGGCAACTTCGGGACTCAACGATGAAATTAGTTTTAGTCGCCTGTCATTTACCGAAGGAACACCCAGGTTATGAATAACACCCAATAATTCTTGAAAATGCTCTTCATAGTGCTCATTGAGGTTCGCATTATTTTCATCAATAACTTGATTTGCTGCCTCATTCACTTCAGCCTGTTGTAGATTTTTTTTATAAAAAGTAGTAAATGCTGTCGAGAGTTTAGTGCTTCGAGCAGCTTCATGATCATCGATATTTCTCTGAGCATCGACAAAATCAACGCGAATTAAAGCTTTAAGTGATTTTTTAGCCTCATCAGAGTCCATGTGATGAGCTATAATCTCATCGGCTGCATTTTCAAGAGTGAAATACTTCAGCGAAAAGTGTCGAGACAGATTGTTGGGGAGAGATAAAAAGTGGGCAAGATTTTTTTTCCTTTCAGAATTTTCTTGTAGAGGAAATGCTGACCAATAATCGGCCTGCAATTTCTTCGGATCGTTGGCGCAGTATTTTATTCTTATCCCGACCTCTTCAATGGCCGCCGACACATTTGGGATAAGAGAGAAAACGCTACCAAACTCTACTTCTGGGTTTATTGAAAGCCATAGGTCCATTTCAATAGACGGGAGTTCTGTCAGAACCTCATCTTCACCAATAGAGCCAAAGGCATTAATATCAGTAATTCTGGAAACAGAAAAGTCATGTATTTTAAAATTATAACTTTTCAAAAAAAGACGAAAGGCTGTGGTCGCGGATGTTTTCCCACTATTATTCGGCCCTACAAAAACTGTTTCCTTAGGTTCAAAGTCAATTTCAACATCCTCTAGCCGCCTAAAATTTCTTAAGCTCACTTTAGTTATTTTCATAATTAAGATTCCTTAAATCGCAAAGAAAATTGTATTGTAGTTTTGTTGCAATCCACATTTTCGATATAGATCCTAATTTGACATTCCTAATCCGTAGCTAAGCCGTTGGTCGCAGATCATTCACGATATGCAAAGTTGTCAGTGTTCAGAGTATTCGTTTTTGGAAATTTCGGCCAGGAATCTGGAAAACCCCGGTCATTTCCTTTGTTAAATCAGTTGCAGTACTGTGCCTTTGGGTGGGTATGGGTTTCTTATGATCCGGGGCTTGGGGTTTTGGATCTCACCGTTTTTTTTGTGGATTATGAATTCGGATTTTTGGTTTTTGCTGATTTGGCGGCCGTATGAGACGGCGTCTTGTTTTTTAACGAAGTGCTTGATGGATTTGGTGCCGCCGCCTTTTTTGACGTCCCAGCCGCCTTGTGGGCTCGGGATAACATGGTGTGTTTTTTTGGCCATCAGATCTCCTGAATCGATTATAAAAATATACTTTTCCGTAATTTTACAGTCCCCATTATATGGATCGGGCACGCGGATGATACAGCATTAAACGAGGTGCGCTCGGTTCCCGACGGATAAAATTATTAAGGTTTTTTGATGAGCAAGTTTATAATAGCCTTTTATGTGCTTGAGTCAACAAAAAAGATCGCCTTAAAATTAACTACGTTTTACCCATAAAAAATAGTTGTTTTTGTCTGGGAGGCCTGTCCTGCAACCTTCTTCGTTTTGTCTGATTATTTTTCTTGACAAGGGAAGCTTGCTATTATTTACTTTGGGTAAATTTTCAGCTGTCTGATTATTCAGGGAATCGTTTTCCTGATCAAAATTCTTTAGATTGATCTTCTGTTCCGGCAGGCATCCTTTTTTTCATGGCTCCGGCCCTATCGGGATAAATTGGAAAAAACAGGAGGAATGAATGAAGCGGCTTATTTTCACAACCCTGGTCCTCTGTCTTTTTATCACAGGTCCGTCTCTTGCCAATGATATCGTTATCCGCAACGTTACCGTGGTGGATGTGGTTAACATGGAAATCAGGCCCAACCAGGAAATTCTTGTCAAGGATGGGAAGATCCGGGCGCTGCAGGACCAGGCCGTGCCCGGGAGCATGGGGACCAAAATCATTGACGGTACAGCTCTGGTGGCCCTGCCCGGGTTTGTGAACACCCATACCCATCTTTGGCAGCATCTGGCCAAGGGGTACTATCCCAACGGAAACCTTCAGGAATGGGTGCGCATCTACAGGCTTGCCCATTACCTGGAAGAAGAAGAGTTGTACCAGGCTACTCTGGCCGCCGCCGGCGAAGGCCTGCTGTCCGGCATCACCACGGTGGCGGATTTTGCCTCGGTTAACTTTAGTGATTATTCCCTGAATGCAACGGGCAGGGCACTTACCGACGCAGCCATGGGCGGCGCCCTGGTCTATTGGAATCCATGCGGTTTTCTGCCCCATCCGGTCAAGAAAAAAACGATTGTCGGCCTTCAGGACCGGTTTCCAAACCTGGATTTCTGGATGGGCCACGGCCCGTTTTCCTTTTTCCCCGTGCCTGCAGTGTACGATGCCGTTACCCTGGCCAAAACACTGAACCTGCCCATGACCGAGCATACCATGGAGAATGTCCGGGAGCAGCGGGACTTTTACCGGAGCCTGGGAGACTACCTGGAAACCTTCGGTGAAAAGCTCTCCCCGGAGATCCGGTCTAAACTTTCTATTATCCATGCAGATGGTTCCCCCTCCAATGTGGACGGGGTGGAATGGATCAAACGTATGGCCGGGGACATCCTTGAAAATGACCGGGGCCGTGATAGGCTTACCCGGCAAGAAAGCGCACTGCTGGAAAAATGGGTGGCGCCTCCCTCTGTTTCACCCGTGCCCCTGCTCAATTTTATGGGCGCCTTTGACGGCCCTTATATCTCCATCCATTCCGTGTGGCAGTCCCAGCGGGACATGGATATCTACAGGGAAAAGAACGTAGCTGTCTCCCACAACCCGGAATCAAACATGTACCTGTCTTCGGGCATTGCCCCCATTATAGGATACAAGCGGAACAATATCCTGGTATCCCTGGCAACGGACGGGGCTGCCAGCAATGACGGCATCAATTATTTTTCCGCCATGCGGGGCATGTGGAACCTCCAGAAAATTGCTACCCTGGATACCCAGGTCAGCAAGGAAATGGCTGCCTGGTACGTGATGCAGGCCGCCACCATCAACGGCGCCAAGGCTATGAAAATCGACCATCGCACAGGTTCCCTGGAGCCGGGCAAAGAGGCGGACATTACCCTGCTTTCCCGGGAACGGCTGAAGCTTGCCCCCTATGTCCCGGGGGCAGGAAATGTCCTTCCCCTGATTATTTACAGCGGCACCCCCTCTGCTGTGGAAACGGTGATCTCGGACGGTAAAATCGCGGTGCAGGACCAGGAACTGCTCATAGGACCGGGTGTTGCCCTCCTGGCAGAGAGATTGTCGAAGATCTCAAGCCGGGTGAACGAACGGTACAAGACCGGGAAAACCTGGGTCACCGACTTTGAACTGGACATAGCGAGTCTTCCCGCCGATTGGCATAAATTCAGGTCCGTGAGAAAAAAGGACACCCTGGACATTTCCCTGACAAATACAGGTAAAAAGGTACTCCAGGTGTTCCTGGCCTTTTCCGGTGCTCCCTTCGGCGGCAATTCCGCTGCTATGCTGAGCCCCCAAACCCTAAGCACCTTTCCCCTGGAACCGGTTGAAAAATACTGGGAAAAGACCTTTTCCGTGGAACCGGGACAGCAGGTCCGGGTGCTGAAAGGCAAGGGCAATTATGACTACAAGGTCCATGCACCTGGGGAAACACTGACCCGCACCGGTCGGCCGGAACAAGTTCTTTTTCTGGTCCAACCTTAATTAAACTGGGAGAGATTCATGAGAGACAAGCGACGACTGGCTTTATCATTTATATTGTCAGGGGTTTTGATTTTTGTCCTGATGGCAGGATGCACACCCACAGCCCTTGCAGAGCGGGACCTTGCATCCTACAGCACCTGCTATGACAGGACTACAGAACCCTACACCCTGGTGGTGGATGCCCACAACCATTTTAGGCCCTTTGGCGGCCCGGCCGTGCCCTTTACCGAGCTTACCGAATACTTCAATAAAACCGGGGTGCTGTTTGCCAACATCTTCGGCATCGGCCAGATGCTGCCGCCGGACTCTTCCTGCACCTATTACCTGGACTGCCCGGGTACCCCGGTTACGCCCACCATCAGGAACGATTTTACGAATGCAGCCAATTATGTGGAATTTGCGCCCAAAGGGGTTCACATGGTCCTTTCCATGACCTTCCCGGACCTGTCTGATCTGGATGGCGTAACGGACATGATCCATCTATACGACAGGGAGTATCCGGGGCTTTTCAAATGGGTGGGGGAACTCAACGTGGTGAAGCAGGCCCTGTTTCAGAACCACCACAGACCGGTGACTAAGGCGCAGATCGACAAGTGGAAGCCGTTCATGGCGGTTCTGAAAGAACGGAAACTGCCCATGACTCTGCATTCGGACCTGGGCAACAATGAGAATCCCACCCGGTACGCGCCTTTAATGGCCCATATATTGAAAACCTATCCGGACAACCTCATTGTCTGGGCCCATATGGGTCTGTCAAAGGAACTGACAGACATGAAGGCAGCCGACCACATCGCTCTGATGAGCAAACATATGGATGCCAGCCCCAACCTGATTCTGGATGTTTCCTGGCGGGTACTCCAGGATTATTATTTTAACAAGCCTGAAGACCTGAAGCTGTTCGTGCCCTTTTTTAACAAGTATTCTACGAGGATCCTGGCAGGCACGGATTTTGTCGCCTCACGGAAAAAGACGTTTGATGTGTACAAAGAGGAACTGGAGGCGAACAGCCGGGTCTTTCAGCATGTGGATGATGCTGCCTTCAGGAATATTGTTCTGGCCGAAAATTATTTCCGCCTGCTGGGGCTGAATTTCAAGGCCCCGTCTGTCTGTAAATCAAAAGGGGAGTAGTAGCCCCATATCAACTATAAATAAAGGAGATCCCTCATGAGCGATTACATCATCGGCGGTTGGAGTCAGAATCCGGCGGATAAAGCACCGCAAACCTTTTCCTACACCATGTATGGCATGATCACCAACCTGGAAGGGCTGACTTCCGGCACCCCGAAAAGCCCGGGCTGGAGCCCTGCCAGAACCCGTGCCCCGGAAGGCGGCGGCCAGGTGCTGTGGACGTATGGCGGCGGGGGCTGTACCCCTTACGCCATGCCTAAGACTGAGGCCCAGATCCAGGCGATTTCGGATACCACAGGTGAGAAAGGCTGGGCCGGTGTCGATTTTGACGATGAGTGCGGCATGGATGTGGAAAACGTGATCAAAACCATGCAGACTCTCAAACCGTCCCAGACCAGCTATACTTTCCTGGCCGGCTGGGATTACAACAACCCAAGCGCCTCAGCACACGGCCAGGTCATAAACGAGGCGGTTCAGGCGGTAGCCAAGACCGGTGCTGCCGACCGTCAGATCCTCATGTGCTATGCCACAGCCATGTGGTCCAAGGCCGACATTGAGGCCAATGTGGGGCCTGCCATTTCCCGGACCATTGACAACGGCGTGCCCGCAAAGCAGGTGATCCTGGCCCTCACCCCTGCCGGGCTTTCCAGCGAGAATCTGGACTACTTCCTTAACCAGGTCACCGGCAAGGACATCGGCGGCCTGTTCATCTGGGACTTTCCCGCTCTCAAACCTGAGGACCTTGCCACGATTGAAAATAAACTGGGCATCACGGCCGGATAATCCATCCAAATTATGGTTGCCGGAGGTCTGCCTTAGATTTCCGGCAACCGTTTTTCTCCGGTCCGGTTGTTATATCGAGAATATGCTTTCATGGCGCCATTCGGGTTTCAATGTTTATATTGGGGACAGAATTTATTTCGATGACAAAGCCAGCCTCGGCAATCTTGCCCGGTACATTATCCGGGCCTGTT
>PIVQ01000738.1 GCA_003354055.1 Desulfobacteraceae bacterium
TTGCCTGGCTGCTTCTGGCTTTGATAGGCCTCTACCGTATTTCTGATATTGTGCTGGGAGTGATCTCCAATGTGTTTTACCAGGATCTTGGATTTTCCAAAACAGATATAGCAGGGGTGGTCAAAACTTTTGGCTTGCTTATGACCATTGCGGGCGGGTTCTTAGGCGGAATTCTCTCCCTGAAATACGGTGTGATCCGCATTCTTTTTGTGGGGGCTTTGCTCTCATCCCTGACCAACATCCTGTTTGTGGCTATGGCCAAGATCGGGCCCAGCCTTCCCATGCTATATGTTGTTATATCTGCGGATAATCTTGCCGCAGGATTGGCCAGTGCGGCTTTTGTGGCATTTTTATCCAGTTTGACCAGTATCAGGTTTACGGCCATTCAATATGCAGTTTTCAGTTCGCTTATGACCCTGATTCCAAAGGTGTTCAGCGGATATTCCGGATCCATAGTGGATAGCCTCGGGTATCCTGCCTTTTTTATGATCACTGCTGTTATGGGCCTTCCTGTTCTTGTTCTGGTATGGTTCAGCGGAAAATATCTTAAGCCGGACCAGGGTGAACCTGAAGATCAATAGTTGCGTCGGCCAGCCATGCAAAAAGAATTATCATTCTCTCACCAGGAAAAATTCATCTGTAGGGTAAATTATTTCCACTCATGTTTTTTTGGAATAAAATCCAAAAAAAATATTTCTTATCAACAATAACGTGTCTGAGACTTACTGGATGAAATTATATGAATTCCATTTAATTCGTGAATTTCATAAATAATTTATATGGATATCGGTTTGAGACGGCTTGACTGACATAGGCGTTGAACAAGGAAATAGGCGGTTTTTGGAAAATTTTAAGGGTAAATAACTCTTGACAAAGAAAAATCATTTTTCTACTTAGAGGTGGGGAAATCTGACAATGTGGTAGGCCGCTGGTAGGCCAAATCATCGTATTGTCAGGCGTAAGTCGAATGAGCAGCCAGTTAGTTTTTGCCATATCCTACACCGGCTGGTGGTCATTCGGACTGAAAAGAAAAAAGGGTATCCACCCTTTATGTAATAAGGCAGTTGAATACACAAAACAGCTTTATTGAAAAGAGGTGCCATATAGGCTTTTATAAGACCGTGCAGAAGGGATGCACTGATATAAAACAAAATGAAGGCAACTTAGGCCTGTTTGTCAAAGTTGGCAAAGAAACACCGGCTGGAAATCCGGAAAAACACCACCGCGTGTTTTTACCGGAAAATTCTGGTTTTTCTTCTGACTTTGCCATGGACGGATGTCAGGCTGTACATTCTGGTGGATTGCAATAATGAGCCCGGTTATCATTTTTGATAACCGGGCTTTTTTTTTGCGTCATTCCGCACCCGGTTTTTTAAGGATGCCGGGCCGGAACAAAATAGCTTACTACCACGCGAGGCTATATTAACGGTTAGGAGGTTTAAATAATGAGTCAAGATGTAACACCAAACAAAGACCTGGCAGGTGCTGTCATGGTTCTTGGTGGCGGGATTGCAGGGATGCAGTCCGCCATTGATCTGGCCAATTCCGGCTATTATGTTTATCTTGTTGAAAAGTCCTATGCCATCGGCGGCATGATGGCAAGGCTGGATAAGACATTTCCGACCAATGACTGTACCATGTGAGTTATCTCACCCAAACTGGTCGAGGTCGGCCGGCATCTGAACATAGAATTGTTAACGAATACCGAACTTTTGGAACTGGACGGAGAACAGGGGAATTTCACGGCCAAGATAAAAGAAAAACCACGGTTTGTTGATATCTCAAAATGTACCTCATGCGGGGAGTGCACGAAGGTGTGCCCGGTGGAAACACCAAGCGAACACAACGAAAGTCTCGCTCCTCGGAAAGCTATTTTTAAACAATACGAACAGGCCATACCCGGTGCCTACGGGATCTCCAAACGATCCATTGCCCCGTGTAAAGCCACCTGTCCTGCCCATGTTTCCATTCAGGGGTTTATCGCCCTGATGCAGCAGGGCAAATATCATGAAGCCTTGAAATTATTCAAGGAAGAACATCCCTTCCCGGGTTCCTGCGGAAGAGTTTGTCACCATCCTTGCGAATCCGTATGTACAAGGGGAGACGCAGACCAGCCGTTGGCCATTCAATACCTTCATCGGTATCTGGCTGACCTGGATCTTGAAGGAGAGACTCCCTGGCTGCCGGAAGTGGCAGATAAAAAGGATGAAAAGGTCGCCATTGTCGGCTCCGGCCCTGCCGGGTTAACTACTGCCTACTACCTGGCCCAGAAAGGTTACGGGGTTACGGTATTTGAAAAACTGCCTGTCAAGGGCGGTATGATGGCCGTGGGTATTCCCGAATACCGGCTGCCTAAGGCAGATTTGGAAAAAGAAATCGCTGTCATTGAAAAACTCGGCGTAGAGATTAAAACAAGCGTTGAATTCGGCAAAGATATCACCCTGGACAGCCTGAAATCAGACGGTTATGCGTCTGTATTTATGGCAACAGGTCTCCACGGTTCTCGAGGGTTGGGCGTCAAAGGCGAAGACCTTGACGGCGTACTCAAAGGCACCAATTTTCTAAGAGACGCAGCCATGGGTAAGGCTGAAAAACTGTCCGGTAAAACAGTTGTCATCGGCGGTGGTAACGTAGCCGTGGACGTGGCACTGACTGCCAAGAGACTTGGGTCTGATGATGTGACCATGGTCTGCCTTGAAAAACGGGATGAGATGCCGGCCTGGGATTATGAAATCGAAGAGGCCCTTGAAGAGGGAATAAATATCGTCAACAGCTTAGGTCCCATCGGATTCCACGGGGCTGGCGGCAAGGTTGATGAGGTTGCCTTTCAGGAATGTACAGCCGTTTTTGATGAAAACGGTCGGTTCAACCCACAGTATGACGATTGCAAACTCACCTCCCATGATGCGGATAATGTTATTGTTGCCATAGGTCAGATGGGTGAACTGGACTTTGCAGATAAAGAAAAGATTGCGTTGACTCCGCCTGGCGGTTACGAAGCCGATCCACTGACGCTTCAGACCCCCATTGACTGGGTCTTCGCCGGTGGCGACGCTTATTACGGCCCTAAATCAGTTGTCGATGCCATTGCTTCGGGTAAAACAGCTGCAGAATCCATTGACCGGTTTATCAACGGTCTGGATCTTAATGAAGGCCGTGAAAAGAGCTATGATTTTGAAAAACCTGAGATCCTTGATGTCCCCAGAATGGACCGGATTAAAGCAGAACATATACCGGTTGAAGACAGAGATGGTAATTTCAAGGAAGTGACGCTGGCCATTGCCAAAGATCTCATTGATCAGGAAGCGGCCCGGTGTCTGTCCTGCGGGATCTGTTCCGAGTGTAAACAATGTGTGGAGGTCTGTCTGGCAGGAGCCATTGAGCATGACCAGGTACCGGTTGTTCGGGACCTGAATGTGGGATCCGTGATCATGAACACAGGGGCCACCACCTTTGACCCCTCAGGCCTGGATGATACCTATATGTATCAACGGTCCAAGAATGTAATGACCTCTCTGGAATTTGAGCGGATTCTGTCTGCCGGCGGACCCACCATGGGGCATCTGGTAAGACCCTC
>PIVQ01000739.1 GCA_003354055.1 Desulfobacteraceae bacterium
GGCCACGGCAGTTGCCGATAAAAACCACCCCGAAAGGGATAATAAACCGATACCGGCCATTAAGGTGGCAACACTTAAAAACAGACCGATGAGCATCATTACCCATTGATGTTTAAACAATTTGATAAAAGGCAGCAGGGCTTTCATGGGTTCAGTTCCTCATCTGTTTGCATCTGCTTAAATAACCCCGGCATATGGTTTAATTGTTTGAAATGGCCCTGTTGAACGATTGCGCCTTTATCTAACACTAAAACCGTATCCATCTGGTCTAATTGGTCCAGTCGATGGGTGACCATTAAACAAGATGACTTTTCCATTTCATCACGCAACGCAGTGAGAACGGCTTGTTCGCTTATTCTGTCTAAACTTGCAGTCGGCTCATCCAATAAAAACAACTGTGCATCCTGCCCGAGCGCACGGGCCAATGCAATACGCTGAGCGATACCCACGGAAATACCTGACATTTGTTCACCAATGGGATGATTTAACCCAAGGGTTTGTTGATTGACAAAGTCGAGTACTTTTGCCTTTGCCAATAACGATCTGACATTCTCATCATCCATATCAGGGTTTGCCATGGCAACGTTATCACGCACAGAACCATGGAAAAGCTGAGGATCCTGGCCAAGCCATGCGAGGTGGGCACGCCACAGGGACAAGGATAATGTGTTTAACTCAACACCATTAATCTTTAGCGAGCCCTGGTACGGTAAAAAACCTAACAACCCATTTAGTAAGCTGGTTTTGCCAGAACCGCTCGGGCCCACAATAGCCATATGTTGTCCGCTGTTAAGCTGAAAACTCAAGGGCCCGACTAAAGCAATGCCCGAATGGCTGTTCACTATAAAATCACGCGCGACTATCTCTACCCCGGCGTGCCGGTTTAACGTTTTTACAGGGCCGCTTTTCTCAGTAGATGCTGTCGTTTGAACATGCGGATCCAGCTCATATTCTAATAAATTCATCAACTCTTGCGCCGCACCAATCGCTTGTGCTTTGGCGTGATAATGGGTGCCCAGGTCTCGTAACGGCTGGTAATATTCAGGTGCAAGGATCAAGACCAATATACCTGAAAACAGGCTGAATCCTGCATCATAATCACCAAAATTCAGGTAGCCTAAGAAACTAAAACCAAAATAAATGGCTAATAATGCGATAGAGACTGCACCAAAGAACTCTAACACTGCGGAGCTTAAAAAGGCGATGCGTAATACGGACATGGTTTTTTCACGAAATGATTCAGAGGCTGCTTCAATCTCCTTACCTTCTGCTTCACCTCGATTAAAAAGCTTTAGGGTACTTAATCCTTTTAAACGGTCCATAAAATGACCGCTCAGCTTTTCCAGGGCACTGAAATTTTTGCGGTTGGCACTTGCAGCCCCCTTACCGACAAGAATCATAAATACAGGGATCAATGGTGCAGTAAATAATAAAAGAAGCCCTGCAGCCCAGTTTATTGGGAATACAACCACCAGAATTGTGGCCGGAATAAAACCCGCCAACAGCATTTGTGGTAAATACCGTGCATAAAAATCATGCAGGTCTTCGACTTGTTCAAGCACAATACTCACCCAGCTGCCCGCAGGTTTGCCTTTGATGAAAGCCGGCCCTAATTTGCTCAGTTTATCCAGTACTGCGCTTCGAATCTGTAAGCGCAACCGCTTCCCGGCTTCAAAACAGACCCGTTCACGGGCAAACGCAAGTAATGCGCGCACTGGAATTAATGCCAGCAAGCAGAAAAACTCAGTGTTGAATTCTGATTTAGGAAGGTTGGAAATGATGATGCCATGCAAAATGTTAGAGATAAGATAAGCTTGTATGATAAGGGAAAAGCCGGTTAATAAACCAAATAGAACAGTTAGATTAAGATAAAAACCACAGGCTTTCTTTTGTTTTTTTAACCAATCGGTCAATTGTTTTTCTACGGCGTCGTCCATGTTTTTCCTGTAGTTTGAGTTTCATAATTGCAATTGAAACTCTAAGTAGGATAGGACGTTGCTTTTTGTCAAGAAAACCATTGGGAAATCATCGTACACTTCCCTATAAAAAACTTTTAGCAACGTTGCAAAATCACCGGTGAAGCCCGGTGCATTTTGAATCCATTGAAATCAATTTTCCTTTGTCCCGGGCATCTCAGAGGAAACAGGGAATTGGGTTGAGGTCTGTCTCGGTCAGGGGCCGGTCCAGCCATCCCAGTTTGACCGGCACATCAAACAGCCGGCCCGGTGCGAACCTATGCCAGAAGTGGCGCAGGCCCGGCACGATCACCGTGGCCACGCTGAGTCTGATGTCAGGCCGGGTCTGGTCCTTGACCAGCACCTCCAGGCCTGATTTCTCCATGCGCTTCCTGCAGATTCGGATGCAGTCCAGGAGATCGTTTACCATGACCTGTGGAAAGTCATCCTTTCGTCGCATGGGGGTAAGCGGGGCAAGGTCAAGCGCTTTGAACTCAAGCAGCTTGAGGAGCAGGCCTGCCTGAATTAGTTCCGCCGCAACTTGATACCTGTCGGCCTAAATAAAAAAGGAGAAGGGCAAAGCCCTTCTCCTCAATTTTTCTTGAAGCCTCTAAATTTAAAATCTGTTTTTTTATTCATTTGACAATTAGGCAATGATCAGCTTTTTTCACAAGGCACAAGAAATACCGGTATTTGGGAACGTTTCAGAACATCTTTTACAATATTGATTCCAATGGTTTTCTTTAAAAGACTGGGATGCTTGCTTCCCATGACAATTAAATCACAATCTTCCTCATGGCTTGTCCCTATAATTTCATCTGCAATGCTACGGTTCTCGGTCACTAAAACTTTTTTAACGGGAGAGCTTGAATTTTGCTCTCTTTTATTATCATCTTCAAAGAAATTCTGAATAGCTTCCTGTATCTTTAACGCATATACATTTTTGCCAATCATAGCTTTTTTGGCACTTTCTCTTTTTTCTGATTTTATATTATCCCAAAGTTCTTCGCCAAATGCCATTCTGGTATATTTAATATGGCTGCTGTCTTCGTCATCCATTACATGGAGAATAATAATATTTGCTTTGCTATAAGCAGATAGAGTAGCGGCATACTCAAACACCTGTTTCATTTTTGTTGAAAGATCAGATGCAAACAAGATATTTTTAATTTGCTTAGCCATTTTTGCTCCTTTATTCATTGGTATATTCAATTCAGCTTTTTTATTGCCCTTAGAAAGGCTTTGTAATCATGGTTGTCTCTTGTCCTTTAGAATATTATTTGAAATAACAATCCTCTGGATTTCTGAGGTCCCTTCATAGATAGTGAAAAACATTGCATCCCTGCAATATGGCCCCACATCATAATCTTTTGTAAACCCGTATGTCAATCAGCGTCTAATTGTGATATTGGGTCAAGAGCTTGTTATCACATAAGCTGAGATAATCATTCCTCATATTAAAAAACAACAGGAAACGTAATTACTTGGAGCAACTTAAAATTATAAGCACGGAAACTCCGACGCTTGTTTGCATGAAAGAAAATAAAAAAAGGGTGCAGATTTCTCCACACCCTTAATTCTGAAAATATTTTATTATCAGACTTCCTGACCGTTTTT
>PIVQ01001566.1 GCA_003354055.1 Desulfobacteraceae bacterium
ACAACCGGGAAGGTGCAGATAGGATCTAATGCCGTAAGTCAGAAGACGAGCCGGAGCTTCCTTAGTGTAGTAAAACTTGATGGTAAAGGGTTTTGTAAGACGAAAACGTCTTGCAGACCCTTTTTTCGGTTTTGCAGGACATAGGGTACCTCAAATACCCCTAAAACATAGCGAGGATACTATGAAAACACAGATCGAAAACGCCCGTGAAGGCAAACTCACCAAAGAAATGGCATTCGTGGCAGAAGCAGAAGGCCTGACAACAGACTTCATTCTGGACAAAGTTGCCAAAGGGGAAATCGTTATCCCCTGCAACACCAACCGCCCCAACCAAAAAATAGCAGGTATCGGTACAGGTCTTCGCACCAAAGTCAACGCATCCATCGGAACATCATCCGACATCTGCGATGTAGAACTTGAAGTGGCCAAAGCCAAGGCAGCTGAAGAAGAAGGTGCAGACACCCTCATGGAGCTGTCCGCAGCCGGTGACATGGATAAAATCCGGCGTACCGTCCTGGCCAACACTGACCTTCCCATGGGTAATGTTCCCCTGTACCAGGCCTTTAAGGAAGCCATCCGCAAATATCAGAATCCTGCCAAGCTGGATCCTGAATATCTGTTTGACCTGATCGAACAGCAGCTGGACGATGGGTTAAGCTTCATGGCCATCCACTGCGGCATCAACCAATACACCATTGAACGTCTTAGAAAACAGGGTTTCCGCTACGGCGGCCTGGCCTCAAAAGGCGGAACCTATATGGTGGCCTGGATGGATATCAACAAAAAAGAAAACCCCCTTTACGAACAATTTGACAGGGTCTGCGCCCTGATGAAAAAATATGATGCCGTCCTCTCTTTAGGCAACGG
>PIVQ01001567.1 GCA_003354055.1 Desulfobacteraceae bacterium
AAGTCAGGCCGTGGGAAGGATAGACTAGGATCGGACAAAACAGGCCGAAGGAACACCCTTCGGCCTGTTTGTATTAAATACCTGCTTGCATTAAATCGTGGTTACGACTTGAACCACCAGCGTTCAACGTTTTTGTGCCCATCCATTTCCATATGGGCTGAGATAGGACCATGGTCCAATTTATCGGAATGGGCCTCAACAATCTGATTAAACATGGGAACCACGGTTCCGCTATTGTCCTTGCAGATCTCCTGCATTTCAGCATAAAGTTGCATGCGTTTGTTGCTATCCAGCTCTGCCCGGGCTTCTTTAAGCAGTATGTTGAATTTATCATGGCTCCAATGGGTATCATTCCAGGGAGCACCGGCTGCATAGGCAACGGAAAACATCATATCTTCCACAGGACGTCCTGACCAATAGCACATACACCATTCTTTTTTCGTCCAGACATTGTTCCAGTATCCATCGGAAGGTTCCCGGACAACGTTGATTTTAATATCGGCTTTTTTAGCGCTTTCCTGTAAAAGTACGGCTGCATCCACAGCACCTGAGAAGGCTGCATCCGAGGCATGGAGATTAAAGGTGTGATCCAGCATGCCGGCCTTTTTCATGTAAAATTTTGCCTTGTCAGGATCATAGGTACGCTGTTCAAGGTTGGCAGCCCGGTAACGGTTCACCGAAGAAATAGGATGATCATTACCCACTTCCCCATATCCCTTGAGAACTGTTTTAACCATTTCTTCACGGTTAACGGCCAATTTCAATGCCATTCGGACATTGTTGTCCGTATATGACTTATTGTCCACCAGCATGGGAGCCGTATAATGCATGGTACTGTTTACAGCAGTCACATTGATGCCGGCCATT
>PIVQ01000740.1 GCA_003354055.1 Desulfobacteraceae bacterium
GCAGCCCAGACTGCCTATGTTGAAAGCCTCAGAGTCTTCCCACCTGAAATTTTGGCACCCCGGGTGCTCATCATGGATTGTTTCGGCAGAAAACAGATGGTGGACAACCTGGGATATGACTATGAAAAGGTTGAATTTGATCTCATCGCCGCAGATCAGAAGGGAAAAGACCATTCTCCCATCGGCGTTCTGACTTTCGGGGAAATTTCCAGCATGCCTGCCGGTTACGTTGAGCTTCACAACAAGACCGCAGTTGTTGCAACCATAGAGGACAATTAAAAAATGTCCACGAAAAAGCCAGTGGCCAAAAAGCCAGCACCTCCCCTGTTCGGCTTTTACAAGCTCGCACTTGGCGCGACTTTCATGGCCATGCTGGTCATCATGGTCATGAATATCTCCACCCCCTTTGAGTTTGCCAGGGACAGACTCAACGAATTAAACGATCCCAATTGGCTTAGAATCGTGACCTATAGATTCAGCCTTCTGATCCTGGTCACAGCCATTGCAAGCGTCCCTTTTATGCTGGTAATGTACTATGTCCTCACCCCGGTCCGTAAATTCCTAAACACGGTTCATGAACAGGATAAGCCGGAACTATTAGAAAAGGCCAGGCAGCGGATTATCAACCTGCCCTTTATCATGGTACCTGTAAATATCGGGCTATGGATTCTCATACCCATGACCATTTTCATTGTTCTCTTCCAGATGGGATACATGGACTCCACCACTGCGGTTACCTTTTCCCTCAGATCCACCATGGTGGGGGTCATCTCATCGGCCATTATTTTCTTCAGCCTTGAGGCCCATGCCAGGCGATCACTGATCCCGCGGCTCTTCCCGGAGGGCAGACTCTCTGATGTCAAACATACAAAACGGATATCCATTGCCCGGAGAATCAGGGCCTTCTACCGCATGGGAAGCCTTATTCCCCTGGCCCATGTTGTATTAACCCTGTTTGTCCTGTTCCTCCAGGTGGATGTAAACCCCATGCCCACCCATGAGTATGCCAGGTCTGTCTTTATCTTCTCACTGGTTATTTTCGGTCTTTTCTTTGTGGGATCAGGTGTTCTGACCGGACTGATCAGCCGGTCCATAGCCGCCCCGGTCAGGACCATGCTTCTGGCGATGAAGGCCGTCAAGCAAGGGGATTACAAGACACGGGTGAAGGTGGTCTCCAACGATGAAATAGGAGTACTCGGTGATGCCTTTAACCGGATGATTCAGGGGCTTGAAGACCGGAAACAACTCAGGGATGCATTTGGCAGATATGTGGACCCCAGAATCCGGGATGAGATTCTGTCCGGCAACATCCCTCTGGACGGGGAATACAAAGACGTCACGGTGATGTTTGCGGATCTCAGAGGATTTACCCCCCTGACCGCCACCCATGATCCCAAAGAAGTTGTCACCATGCTCAATGCCTATTTCAAGGAGATGGGCGCAGCTATCAAAATCCGAAGGGGCCTCATCCTTCAGTTTCTCGGAGATGAAATCTATGCGGTATTCGGTGCCCCGGTGCAGGATCCGAAACACCCGATCCATGCAGTACGTGCGGCTCTGGACATGGAAGAGAGATTAAAAGCCCTGAACCAGAAGTTCAAAGCCCGGGGACTGCCCTGTCTTTCCCACGGCATAGGCATTCACACCGGCAGGGTGCTGGCCGCCAATATCGGCAGCCCGGACCGCCTGTCATATCTTCTAGTGGGGGATACGGTGAATCTGGCCTCCCGACTCCAGGCCATGACCCGGGATATGAATGCCCGTATTATCGTTTCCGATGATACCGTCTCCTGTCTGCCCAACACTTTTTCAAGCGCAACACTGAAGGCGGCGCCTGAACCAGTATCTGTCAAAGGACTGGATCGGCCCATTGACATATACACGGTCCCGGACGCTAATATCAGAGATTAAACCCTGCGCTGGGCAAAATGGTAAAGCCTGGACCCGGCCTCATAAAACAATCCCCGAAGCGTCCTGAAATTAACAGGCTGGATCGGAGATACCGGTAGCGGAATTTCTTTCCTTGAACCGTCTGTCATATACGTTGCCAAGAGTTTGCCAAAAACAGTGCCAGGCCCGATCCCTCTGCCGTTAAAGCAGGTGACCATAGCCATATCCTTATCCATGACGTGGAACCTTGGGATATGGTTGGTGGTCATGGCAATCCTGCCGTACCATCCGTATTCCAGATCCACATCACCGACCTTAGGAAATACCTTGGCAATGGTTCGCTTTGTCCATGCCAAATTCAAGTCCAAGGCAAAATTTTCAATATTCCCCACACTGCCCACGATCAACCGTCCTGATTCATCCAGGCGATAGGAAGAGAGGATCAGGTTGGTATCCCAGGCCCCGTTCCTCCCTGGCAATACGCTTTCCAGAACAGAACTTTTAAGGGGCTGCGTGGCAAACTGAAAATAGTTGAACGGCACAATACTTTCCACCTGATCCTGGAACACCTGTTCCGGGTATCCCTGGACCGCAACAATCACTTTTTTAGCGCGGACCTGGCCTCTGGGAGTTTTCAGGCAGAATCCGCCCTCCCCCTTATCAAGGTCAATCACAGGGGATCCTTCAAAAAGGGTGGCACCTTCCTTTAAAGCTGCCCGGGCAAGACCGAATGCGTAGCCCAGAGGCTGAACCGTTCCGGCACGCTTGTCCAGCAATGCCCCCCGGAACGTCCGGGTTCCGAGCATCCCTGCGGCCTCGTCCTTCTCCAGAAGAGATACGGGCGCCCCCCGTTCCTGCCATTGGCGCTCCCTTTCTTTAAGGGCCTTATACCCGGCTGCAGAATCCGCACAGTGCAGGGTACCGTGCCGCCAGGCTTCACAGGAAATATCATACTCGTTAATCAGACTGTACACCAGTTCCGGGGACGCCCCAAGCACCCGGATCAGGGTTTCACCGTGATCATGTCCCACAAGGGAGATCACATCTTCAGGCATGAGCCAAAGACCTGCATTGACAAGGCCCACATTCCGTCCTGCGCCACCGAACCCGATCTCATTGGCCTCCAGCAAGATGCAGGAATGCCCCGCCTTAGCAAGATGCAGGGCGGCAGAAAGCCCTGTATACCCGCCCCCGATAACGGCAACCTCTGCGGTCTGCTCCCCTTCCAGTACATCCAATGTTGGCTTACCTTTGGCCGTTGCGGCCCACAATCCGTGACTGATATCTGAATATGCCATGTTTCCTCCTAGGTCATCCCGGAATGTCGGGAAAATTTTTGATATTTTATTGGTATACCAAAAAAATCTCAGTTGTCAACATAAATCCGTTAACAATAAATCAAATTAATTTTAATCACTTGCAGTTTGCATTGGCAAGATGAGATATTACCTTCAATATAATTATTGACAAGGCTGAGAATCCTGTTTTATGATCTGCCGCTTTCTGTATGCACAACGAGTTGCAGAGCGCATATGTTTTTCTAAAAATCCACAGCAGGCAGCCGCCATTCCGAGCCGGCAACCGGCTGGAGAAGGAGTCTGATCCCATCATGAAGTATATATCCGTTTTCATCCTTTTATTGATATGCCTTGCAGGACCTGCACAGGTTCTGGCC
>PIVQ01001568.1 GCA_003354055.1 Desulfobacteraceae bacterium
TGCTCCACGCAGATATCAATGCCTTCCTGTGCCTGTTTTCCTTTTTCAACACCGGCAAGGCGGTTGATGATCTCATCAGGTACATCCATTCCAGGGACCTTGTTCTTCATATACTTGGCCATACCCACGGATTTCATGGGGGTCATACCGGCCATGATAAAGGTTTTGTCAGTCAGCCCTCTATCCTGAGCCCTTTTGATCCATTCCTTAAATTTATCCAGATTGTAAATACACTGGGTCTGGATAAATTCAGCACCGCAGGCAATCTTTTTGGCAAGCCTGGGCACCCTGATTTCAAAGGGATCGGCAAAGGGGTTGGCAGCCGCGCCCACGAACATTTTAGGAGGACATTTGATATCATCACCACCGAGAAATTTTCCTTCATCCCTCATGTGGCGTGCCGTCTGGACCAATTGCATGGAGTCCAGGTCATGGACATTCTGGCCCTGGGCACAGTCACCAAAACTCTGGTGGTCGCCGGAGAGACAGAGCATGTTGTGTATATCAAAGGAGGCTGCCCCTAAAATATCACTCTGGAGGGCCACCCGGTTTCTGTCCCGGGTCACCATCTGGAGAACGGGTTCAATGCCTTCCAGTTTAAGATGAACACAGGCGGCAAGCGATGACATACGAGTCATGGCAGTCTGATTGTCCGTGACATTGACTGCATCCACGTGATCCTTGATCAGTTTGCCTTTTGCACGAACCTCAGCTGCGTCAGTTCCCCTTGGGGGACCGCACTCGGAAGTGACACCCAGGTGGCCGGCTCTCATCACCTTTTCCAGTTTGCTGTCAGTCTTTACCTCGCTCATATCTTCACATCCTCTCTGGTCACGGTTCTAGGGCCGCCAGCTCTGTCGGTTGAC
>PIVQ01001569.1 GCA_003354055.1 Desulfobacteraceae bacterium
AGGATGAATTCGAGGCCATTGAGGCTGAGAAAGAAGTTGAGATTCTTGATGAGAGGACCTTTGTGGTGCTGGGTTCAACTGGAATTGATGAAATTAATGAACTTGTTGGAGCTGAAATTAATGATGAAGAATTTCATACTATCGGGGGATTTGCATTCGGACTCTTCGGGCACCTTCCCAAGGTTGGAGAACAATTGCGGTATCATGACCTGAGATTTCTTATACTTGAAATGGACGGTAAAAAAATAGAAAAATTGAAGTTAACAAAAATTTAAATGCTATTTTAAAAAAATTACCCTGCCATCTTTAACAGGCTGCCTCTGAAAATCAAAATAAATCAAACAGTTAACTTGACAAATTATATTTAAAGATTATACTTATTATTAACAGTATTATCCTTATAGTAACCGTATACATAAAAGAGTCCTTTTACTTAAAGCCAGGGAGGTAATATATTATGGAAAAGATATAGTCTCGCGCATTCTGTTTGTATGTTTGCTTGCTATTCAATCTGGACTTTTAATTTCACGCAAAAAGCCCTCGTGAGGTCTGGGGTAGGGGAGGTCAAAGGGTCAGAGTACCAGCTTTAGTCAACCCTGATTTTTGAGTTTTGTTTTGGGCATGGCGGGAGTGTCTCCGCTGAAAAGCGGTTTTTTGCTGGGTGTATTTTTGATCTGTCTTGGCGTTGGTTTGGATGGGGATTTAACGACCGGAAACCTATGGTGGCATTCCGGGCTCTGATGATCGGTCCGCTGCAGACTGGTTTGACTAGACATCGCTTTTGCGCCGGGACGCAATCGTGTCAGAGTACCTTTGAGCAGTGCCTCCCTGAAAAGGGGGACGGAGCGGCCCAGTGGCAGTCTGAC
>PIVQ01001570.1 GCA_003354055.1 Desulfobacteraceae bacterium
GTGATCATCTTTGTTATGATGTTCCTGGCTGCCTTTGTCGGGGTATATGAAGCTCTGGTGCCCCTGATCGTTATTATTGTACCCCTGTCTCTGGCCCTGGGCTGGGATTCCCTGACCGGCCTCGGCATGAGCATGCTGGCCCTGACCTTTGGATTCTCCGCCGCCGTGACTAATCCCTTTACCATAGCCGTGGCCCAGGAACTCTCCGATCTGCCGCTGTTTTCAGGCGCCTGGTTCAGGATCATCTTTTTCATTGCTGCCTACATCCTTTGCTACTTCTTTGTGAGCAGATATGCCCGGAAAATTGAAAAAGACCCGACCCTTTCCCCGGTGTATTACGCGGACTGCCGGATCCGGGACCGGTTCTCTGCGGAAAAAATTCTGGGGGACCACACTCACAGTGACCCGAAAAAGGTCAAAGCAGCCCTCTGGTTCGGTGTTTGTCTGGGCATTGCCATTGTGTTCATGGTGCTGGCCGGACTTATTCCAGCCCTGCCGTCGGATGCCGCCTTTCCCACCGTGGCCCTGCTGTTCCTCATCGGAGGTGCGGGTGCCGGCAGGATCGTCGGTTATTCCTGGAATGAACTTCTCAAGGTCCTCTCTTCCGGTGCCATGAACATGCTGCCCGGGATCGCATTGATCCTCATGGCCATGAGCGTTCCCCATATCATGACCCGGGGTAATGTCATGGACACCATTCTCTTCTACGCATCCAATGCTATAGAAGGGACCAATCCCTTCCAGGCCGCCTTTTACATTTACCTGCTTACCCTGGCCCTGAACTTTTTTATTTCCAGCGCCTCTGCCAAGGCCTTCCTGGTCATGCCTATCATCGCCCCTCTGGCCGATCTTGTGGGCCTGACCCG
>PIVQ01000741.1 GCA_003354055.1 Desulfobacteraceae bacterium
AACCCCATCATGGTAGACGGCACGGGCATGTGCGGTTGCTGTCGGGTCACCGTGGGCGGAGATACCAAATTTGCCTGCGTGGACGGCCCTGAGTTCGACGGTCACAAAGTTGACTTTGATGAACTTGCAAAACGGCTGGCATCCTATCTTGACGATGAAAAAGCATCCATGGATGCCTACAACAACTGCAAAGCACAATAACGCGCCCTGCTGCGTTGATATGGAGGAATAAATGGCTGATAAAAAACCGAAAAAAGTAAAAGTAGAGCGGGCTTCTATGCCCGAGCAGGATCCGGATGTCAGACGGAGAAACTTTGAAGAAGTCCCCCTTGGACTGACCGATGACATGGCCGTTACCGAGGCCACAAGATGTCTGCAGTGTAAAAAACCCCTCTGCGTTGATGGATGCCCGGTATCTGTTGATATCCCCGGATTTATCAAACTCATTGCTGAAAATGATTTTTCCGGCTCTGCCAATAAGCTCTGGGAAAGAAATGCCCTTCCCGCAGTCTGCGGAAGGGTTTGCCCCCAGGAAGAACAATGTGAAGGCAAATGTATCGTGGGTAAAAAAGGTAAACCTGTTGCCATCGGATACCTTGAAAGATTTGCCGCGGATTACGAACGTAAGAACGGTACCGGCAGCGTCCCTGAAGTCCCTGGAAAAACCGGCAAGAAAGTGGCGGTTATAGGATCCGGCCCCTCAGGCCTGACCGTTGCAGGCGATCTTTTGCTCAAAGGTCATGACGTTACTATCTTTGAAGCCTTTCACAAACCCGGCGGCGTATTGGTCTATGGAATCCCTGAATTCCGTCTGCCAAAAGCAATCGTTGCATCAGAGGTTGCCACCCTGGAAAAGATGGGTGCCAACATTGAATGTAATACGGTTGTGGGCGCATCCGTCACCATTGACGAGCTGTTTGAAGAAGGCTTTGACGCGGCTTACATCGGTGTGGGCGCAGGCCTGCCCCGGTTTATGAACCTGCCCGGAGAAAACCTCATCGGCATTTACTCCGCCAATGAATACCTGACCCGGACCAACCTCATGAAAGGGTATCTCTTTCCTGAGTACGATACTCCCATTGCCAGAGGCAAAAACGTGGTTGTCCTCGGTGCCGGTAACGTGGCCATGGACTCTGCCAGAACGGCCATGCGTCTGGGTGCGGATTCCGTAAAAGTTGTCTACAGAAGGTCCCGTGATGAAATGCCGGCCAGGGATGAAGAGCTTCACCATGCAGAAGAGGAAAAAATCGAATTCTGCCTGCTCACCAACCCCACCCAGTTTTTCGGGGATGAGAACGGCCGCCTCACCGGTATGGAATGTCTGAAAATGGAACTGGGTGAACCGGATTCTTCAGGCCGCCGACGCCCTGTCCCCATTGAGGGCAGTGAATTCAAGATGGACTGCGACCTGGTAGTTGTTTCCGTTGGCTCCAATGCCAACCCGCTGCTCACCAATACCACCCCGAATCTGGACCTGAACCGCTGGGGTAATATTGTTGCAGATCCTGCCACCGGCAAAACATCTAAAAAAGGGGTCTGGGCCGGTGGTGACATTGTTACCGGCGCTGCCACGGTTATCCTGGCCATGGGTGCCGGCCGCGATGCTGCCAACTCCATGCATGATTATCTGACCTTAGGTTGGTAGTGACCACCCCGGTTGGTAGTAACCAACCCGGTTGGTAGCAACCAACCCTGGTAGTAACTTAGTATAGTACGCCCGGCTGATCATTCATCAGCCGGGTTCAGCATAAAAAAAGGCGGACAATGGGAGACTTCCCATTGTCCGCCTTTGCTTTCTTTTTCAAACCCTTACTCGGCTTTTATAAACACCTTGTGATCCACCAGGGACAAAGATTGAATCCGGCCCTTGATAAATTTTTGTTCTCCGAAAATTGAAACCAGGCGAATTCCGTTCTCATCCGGTTCCACCTTGTCCACAGCTTCCATCAACAAAGACTCCTGTCCGTCTTCTTCAATGAGATATGCATTTGCTTCACACATAACTGCACTCCTGATCTTATATAATTAATAATTTGATTCTATAATAGTTAAAAAACCTACAAAAAAGCTAAATGGGTATCAATGAGCTCATCCACCAGCTGGGGCAGTGGAAATCCAGTCACCCCCACAATGGAGATATTCTCCTGGGTCAGTGGTAACAGCACCTTTTTGGCGTCTGACTGGCAGACGGCTTCGGCAATCTCAGGGGTTACCTCTCCCATCATGGCATGGGGCATGATAATCCCCACAGGCCCGACGATCACATCAGCCTTCTTTACGGTCTGGACAATGGCATTTGACCCGGATGCCCCCTTGTTTGCACGGGATTTAAGCATCTGGGCCGTGGCAATGGCATTGGTACCCAGGGCAATTACCTCAATGCGTTCCTCAAACCGCTCTTTAAGCCGTCTGATAATGGCAGATCCGATGCCCCCGCCCTGGCCGTCAATAATGCATACTTTTTTCATAATAATCCTAATATGGCTTTACACCAGTTGGCAGACCTGGTCCCAGACCTTTTCCGCCACATTTTCCGGGGTATCGTTGCCGTCAATGATAATAACGGCCTCCTGGTGCTTTAACCGGTCAAAGGCCTTAAAATAGTTATCCCTGACCTTTTTCATAATATCGATTTTTTCGTAAATTTCAAGACTTTCCCGACTGGCCTGAATCCGCTGAATGCAGACATCGGGATCCACATTAATGAACAGGG
Source organism: Desulfobacteraceae bacterium (assembly GCA_003354055.1). The sequence goes on from PIVQ01000741.1 coordinate 2,714, forward strand.
TGGCAGTAGGTCTTAGTATATCTGCATTCAGACTGTTGGCCTGGATCACCCAGTCCATGTCAATATACTGGGCATGATAGGCATAGGAAGAAAAATAATACCGGTCGCAGACAATAGTCTTTCCCTGATCCATCAGTTTGCGGATACCGGTTTCAGGATGAACCAGGTGGTCGGTCCTGTCTGCGGCAAATAGAGAGGCAATGGTCCGCTGGTCTGTGGGCATTTCACCTGAGAGCATCTGCCTGATCAGAGAGCCGATGGGGCCGTCTGTCGGCTCAAAAGTGGCTGTTACATCCCGGCCCTGATTTTTTAACCGTTGATATACCTTTTGGACCTGTGTGGTCTTTCCGGATCCGTCTATGCCCTCAAAAACCAGGAATCGTCCTGATGTTTTTTCGTTCACGCTGTTTTCCTTTGCCTTGCTTTAATTTATACCAATACGCAATACACCTGGCAAGCCCCGAGAAAAGGTCATCAGGTCCTGCCAGGTGTGAATCGATTAAGTTCTCGTAATTTTAAGAATGACAGCCGACACAGCCTACAGGCCCGGCCTTTGGCAGATCCTTTTCCACTGTCATGGCCTTTTTGATGGCATCCTGACGTTCTTTTTCCATATCCCTGTGGCATTCCACACAGACATTATGATAGGCAGCCAGATAGTAAAGAACATTGTCCGGATCCTTAATGTTTCTGGAGCCTGAAGCTTCAGTCTCATCATGACACCCTGAGGTAGTGCAGTTTTCAACTTCGCTTTCACCGTCCCAGTCGTGGTGACAGGACTGGCAGGCAAATTCAAAATGAGTCCCATGGGGGAATTCAACAGCCCCTCTTTTAGCATCAACCTC
>PIVQ01000742.1 GCA_003354055.1 Desulfobacteraceae bacterium
TCCGACTTCATGATCCTGCCCTCTTCCGCCTCTACCTTTGATTTTTATATCAACCGGGCTCTTGAACGCCTCTACCTTCACCGCCATATCTGCTTTAATGAGAGCTGCTATAAAAGCCGGTTTGCCCGATCCCAGAAAAACTATCAGCAACTCTTCAATGAGGTGCCCTGCTTTATCTTTGTTCAGGACGGGGATTATATTATCACCGATGCCAACCGGAAGTTCGAAGAGTACTTCGGCCGTCATATCGGGGAGTACTGCTTTGGCATCTGCAAGAACCGGGATGAACCCTGCCGTGAATGCCCGGTGCAGAAAACCATAACGGACGGGACCAACCAGTCCTCTGAAATGGAGATCATCTCCTCGGACGGGGTTAAGCATATTGTCCTGTGCTGGACAGCTCCCCTGCGGGATGCATCAGGGGAAGTCACCCAGGCCCTGGTCATGCTTACGGATATAACAGAAGCCCGAAACCTTGAAGACCATCTCACCTCTTTAGGCTTCATGATCGGCTCCATCTCCCACGGGATCAAGGGGCTGCTCACCAACCTGGACGGCGGCTTCTACCTCATGGAATCCGGGTTCACCACCCATCGCATGGAAAAAATAAAGGAAGGCTACGACATGTCCCGTGACATGACCGCCAGAATCAAAAAACTGGTATTGGATATCCTTTATTATACCAAGACCCGAACTCTGGAATGGGAACAGGTTTCCTGCCGGGATTTTGTGGACGAGACCTTCTCTCTTGTGGCCATGAAGGCACAGCAGAACGGAATCGTCGTGAACACACGTTTTGAAACCCTGGAGGACCAACGGGCGGACGACGATATCTTTGAAATAGATAAGAACAGTCTTCAAACCGCCCTGGTCAATATTCTGGAGAACGGGATCGAAGCCTGCCTTGATGACCAGGCATCCAAAGATAAAAACCACACCATAAGCTTTCAGGCCAGGGCAGACAAAGAAAAGGTAATGTTCAGAATCCAGGACAACGGCCAGGGCATGGACAAGGCCACCCTGAAAAGCATATTCACCATCTTTTTCTCATCAAAGGGAAACAAGGGAACCGGTTTGGGCTTATTCATCGCCAACAAGGTCATCACCCGGCACCGGGGAGAAATACGTGTGGTCTCCACCAGGGAAAGGGGAACCAAATTTATCATCAAAATCCCAAGATCGGTCCCGATGACGGCCCGTCATCCGCGAGGGGTGCCAGGTAAATAGAAGGATCTATGCTCAGGCCCTCTTGTCCAATACCTTGCGTGACATGCCCGACAGCGCCGCAGGTTTCATATCAGGGAGTCATATTGCTGCGTATTACGATTTGCCGCCGCTCCTGATCAAGCTCGTCCAAGGCATGCTGAAAGGACCGGATCAACTTATCCGGAGTATCTTTATGAAAGGCGTAATAATTGCCCTTTTCAGTCACCACAAAAACTGTTTTAAATTGGGAAGCATCATATTTTTTCATATTTATGACGTCTCTGATAGATGCCTCTGACTGACAGATCAGATCGACCCGCTTAAACAGCAGTTTGTTGATGTTCTGCTCAAGACCGGTCACACTCTTAAGATTTTCGCGGTCAAATCCGGCATTTATGAGAGAATTTTCCCCGACATCATCCCTGATGGTCCCGATGGAGTATTTTTTCGCATCTTCAAGGGAAGCTATCTTGATTGGGCTGTCTGCCAGTCCCACAAGCACCTGGCGGGATCTGAAGATGGGCCCCACCCATTTAAAAAGATGCTCTCTCTCCTTAGTTTTGGACATGGTGAACAATACGGTATTCTTCTTTTGCTGTACAAGCAGATAACCCCGGGCCCAGGGCACCATCTTTATGGGCTGGTCAGAAACCCCCATCTTTTTCCAGACAAGTTTCAAAAGATCTACCGACACCCCTTTTATCTCACCGTCTTCCCTGTAATTGGCCGGCGGATAATCTTCGGCCATGTATGTCAGGTCTGAAGCGCTTATCCCCTGGGCATGGGAGACATGAACAAAAGAGCACAGCAAAATCGCAATGATAAGGCCCGTTCTCAGGCTTTTTCGTAGTATAAGCTGAAGCATTTGTTCTCCTTTCCCTGTTCTATTAATGAACCGCAGCCTCCTTGTTGGCCTCTGCCGCACTGTCCATGGCAAGATCGACCCAGCGTTTGTTCACCCGGGTTTTAAGCCATTTAATATAGGCAGGCTGGCCCAATTTTCTAAAGGCTGCCATCTGTTCGGCATCGGGATAATAAACCTCAACGCCGCGGCTCTTTATAAAGGCCACCCGGTCCGCCACCTGGGCACCGATGATTTTCCTGTTGCCGGCATTGGCCTTACGGGCCGCATCAATCACGATGTCACGAATGTCAGGAGTCAGGGACGTAAGCCAGTTATGATTGACCACCATGAACTGATCCGAGTACTGGATATTGGCCATGCACATATGGGTCTGAACTTCGTAAAGATTGCCCATGATAATGTAACTGGGCGGATTCATCTGCCCGTCGGCCGCCCCGGTCTTAAGCGCCGAGTACACCTCGGTCCAGGGAATGGGCACACCGGTTGCTCCGAAGGCATCGTAAAGCGCCACCTGGCTCACATCCATGGCCCGGAAGGTCAGCCCCTTAAAATCCTTTGGCGATTGAATTTTACGTTTCGCGTTGGTAAAGGCCAGGAATCCGCCCTCTTCCACCGCCTCAAGGATCACTGCACCGGACCGCTTGTGAAACTCGTTTTTTGCCTTTTTCCAGAAGGCGGACGAATCAAAAAAAATATGGGCGGCTGCATAGCTGTCAAACATAAAGGGAATATTGCCGGCGAACATCTCGGGAAACACCGGCGCAATCCCGGCATAGGAGGCAATGGTAATCATGGAGCTTTCCATGGTCATCTTCATGCGCTGCTCCTCGTTACCAAGTTCGCTGTCCGGATAAAGCGTCACGGTGAGAAGGTCGCGGGTTCCCTCTTCCACACGGCTCTTGAAATCCGCGGCAAACCTGTGCACGGCATTTTCTTCCATATCCGGCGGCCCGTTATAACTTATCATGATCTCCCGGGTATCGGAAAAGGCCGGCTCGCACAGGGTCATTACCCCCAGGATAATTGCCAGAAGAAAAATAACCCTACTATGAATAAACTGCCTTCCCTGCATGGCGCCTCCGAAAATTGATTTGGAATCGTTACAAAATAACTTGATCTAAATACCCTAAAGGGCAGAAACTTGTTTCCAAAACCCCTTAAAAGACTGGGTATTTTAAAAACAAAAGATCAAATAATTCTGGAGCCGATCCTTAAGCCGCAGACTTGTCGGATCAACTGCTCGGCCGAATTAAGCTTTTATAAGAAAAATGTATGTATGAATTATTACCAAAGGAAGGATGAGTTGACAAGGCCTGAAAAACAAGACGGCGGCAGTGGTTTAATATGCCGCCCAAAATCATCTTAAAATTTAAGGCCGTGGCTTACCGTTAAATCTTCTTTGACCGGCAGCAAGGCATACCCCGAAAGACCTGCGAGACAAACGCTTTTTTCTCCTGTCAAAGCCTTTTCGCCGGTCGGTTTTAAG
>PIVQ01000743.1 GCA_003354055.1 Desulfobacteraceae bacterium
GCAAGGGTTCTTCCCAAAGGATGGGCCGGGGTTTCCATGATTTCCAGGGCAGCCGGTAAAAACTGGCGCTCATCCGGACCAATTGTTGGGGGAGCCTTGTCCGGCTTGGGGTCTGATGAAGGGGCCTTGGTTTTGTCATCCGGCGGTTCCGGCAGCTCCGGCGGTTTTACGGAAGCTCCTGTCATGTCATGTCTCCTCCACTCTGCAGGGCGTGCAGCCGGGCATACCGGCCCCCTAACCGGCATAACTCTTCATGGGTGCCGTCTTCCATCACCCGGCCCTCTTCAATGGTGATGATCCGGTCTGCATTTTGGACGGTCAAAAGACGGTGGGCAATGATCAATACCGTTCTGTCCTTGCAGATGCTGCGCATATTCTCCTGGATGATTCGCTCTGATTCATAGTCAAGGGCAGAGGTGGCTTCGTCGAAAATTAAAATGCGCGGATTGGTCAAAAGGGCTCTGGCAATGGCGATCCGCTGGCGCTGCCCTCCTGAAAGATTGGCGCCCCGCTCACCGATTTCAGAGTCGTACCCTTCGGACAGTTCCAGGATGAAATCATGGGCACCGGCAAGCTTGGCCGCTTCCACCACCCGGTCCATAGGGATGCCCGGATCAGCCATGGCAATATTGGCCCGCACCGATCGGTTGAAAAGGATATTTTCCTGAAGCACAACTCCCACCTGGCGTCTCAGCCATGAGGTGTCCACCATGGAAAGATCCACCCCGTCCACCATCACCCGTCCTGATTCAGGCACGTACATCCGCTGGGCAAGCTTTGCCAAAGTGCTTTTTCCCGAGCCGGAAGGTCCCACAATGCCCACAACCTGGCCTGCAGGAATTTTAAGGTCAACCTGGCGCAGGATTTCCGGGCCGTCAGGGCGATACCTAAAGCCGACCCTGTCAAACCTGATATCGCCCTCGATCCGCTTTAAGGTGCCTCGGTTTGGATTATAGGCAGGTTCCGTGGGGATGTTTAAAATATCCCCAAGACGCTCCACTGAAATCCTGGCCTGTTGAAACTCGTTCCATAACTGGGCCAGACGGATAATGGGGCCGGAAACCCGGGAGGCCAGCATATTAAAGGCCACCAGCTGCCCCACGGAAAGGTCGCCGACAATTACGCTTTTGGCCCCCCAAAAAAGAGTCAGTGCCGTTGTGGTCTTGCTGATCAACTGGATGGACTGGCCTGCAATATTGCCCAGGTTGGCTGCTTTAAAACTTGCGCTGACATAGGCGGCCAGCATCTCTTCCCACCGACGCTGGGCCTGGGGTTCCACTGCCATCGCCTTGACGGTTTCCACACCTGTGATTGACTCCACAAGAAAGGCCTGGTTTTTAGCCCCCCTCTGGAATTTTTCCTCCAGCCTGGCTCTGAATACCGGTGTCACAAATATGGCAACAATTACATAAAAGGGGATTGAGCCCAGCACCACCAGTGTCAGCAAGGGGCTGTAATACCACATGACAAGAAAAAAGATCACGGTGAAAAACAAATCGACCACCAGGGTTAAACCGGATCCGGTTATAAAGTTGCGTATAGTTTCAAGTTCCCGGACCCGGGCAACGGTATGACCCACCTGCCTGGATTGAAAATAAGCCAGGGGCAGGCGCATCATGTGGCTGAACAGCTTGGCTCCCAGCTCAACATCCACACGGTTGGTGGTATGGGAGAATATATAGGTTCTCAATCCTCCCATCAGCACTTCGAAAAACGAAACGACAATCAGACCGAAAACCAGTACATCCAGGGTTGTAAGGGACCTATGCACCAGGACCTTGTCAATGACCACCTGGAAGAAAAGCGGAGTTATCAGAGCAAACAGCTGGAGAAAAAACGAGGCCACCAGAACCTCGCCGAACAGCCTTTTATACTTGAGCATGGCCGGAATAAACCATTTGATATCAAACTTGCTGCCCTTCCCGAGCAACTGCGACCTGCGGGTGGCCAGCAGCATGCGGCCCGACCATTGTTCTTCAAAGCCTTCCCTGGGTACCGCCAGTATTTTGCCGGCCTGTACGTCCTGAACCAGGGCCTGTTCTTTATCGGAATCAATCCGGCCCACCAGGACAAAGGTGTTGTCCTTAAGCTCGGCAATGGCAGGCAGATGGGTTTTCTCCAGGCGTTCCCAGCTGCTTTTAACGATCCTGGCCTTGAGCTTTAAACGCTTGGCCACCCGCAGCAGGCCTTCCATATCAAACATGGATCCTGGTTCCCCGTACTGGTGCTTGATCTGGTCGGCATCAGCCGGCAGTTCGATGAACCGCAAGAGGGTAACAAGGCTGACGAGGCCTGTATCGACAGGTTCCTTGTCACTTTGGGCACCTGACGGCGTATCCGGGTCGGGAGGCATGATTTTTTCCATGGGGTAAGGTTATTTTTCTTCCCTGGTAACAGCGGACAGGTCCAGCACATCGGAAAAAGCACCGGTTTCTTTTGCCTTTTTAATCACTTCCTGAAGGCGGTCGTCCTTGAGGAAATTTTCAACCACTGTCATGGCATATATAAATCCGGGCAAAGGCATGGTAATGCACTGTTTCAGGCTGGGTTTGATTTTTTCAGGCGCCTTGCCCGACTCGATATCCTCAACATCCTGCCCCACAAACATCAGACGCACCAAACCGTTGTTTAAATGTACGGCTGACAGGGTATCCACCAATAGTTGTTTTTCGCTCATCTCACTCTCCTAAAATTATTCTGGTTCCGGAGCTGGGACATTTCCCACTCCGGGTGTTGCCTTACTTTTTTTACGCCCATGTTGTGGCGATCAGGCTGGTCAAAGAACTATCATCCGTGTTGGGGTTACTCCCGGTATAGTCGGAGCCGGTCACATCATCCCCGTAGGAAGCAATGACGGAGGCCATGGCCTGAGCCAGGGCATCTACACCGTCTGCATCAATGACGGCTCCCGTATCTTCTATGCTAAGTCCGGCAACCCGGTTATTGGTGGTGCCGTTTGATTCCACATACCAGTCATCAATGGTAATGGTTCCGTCATGGCCCACAAACCCGATAACAAGATCATCATCCGACTGGGTGAACCAGAGATCTTCCTTTACAATATCAGCCCCCTGGAAAACGATTGAATCGTTGTCGGTTTCCCGGCCTGTATTATCGATGGTGTCATCGCCCTGGGCCATACTGATGTAATAGGTATCTGTCCCTTCTCCACCTGAAAGAACATCATTTCCCCCATTTCCGTAAAGGGTGTCATTTCCCGCCATGCCGTAAAGGACATCGCTGCCTGAAGAACCGTCCATGGTTTCCCCGGCATCAGTGCCCGCATACATAAGGCCTGTCCCGTCTGCAGGGCTGCCGGCAAGATTTTGAACTCCTGTCTGAACGATGCTGGCCCAGTCAATGTTGTTACCGGATTCATGGTCACAGACCTGATCAAATAAATCTTCCCCTGACACATATATAGAGTCATAGTCATAGGAAAACATATCGTCCCCATTGGTTTCGGCATTATCTCTTGTGGTGTTCAGAGCACTTGCGTCGGAAGCCCAGTATGCCAGCACCACATCGGGTCTGTAATTGGCGCCAAGGGCGAAAAA
>PIVQ01000744.1 GCA_003354055.1 Desulfobacteraceae bacterium
AATCAATGGGGCCATTGACCCGAACCCCTGGACAAAATTTTGAATGTTTTCATGGTTGAGGATATCATCCACCCCGGCCATCCTTGCCCCGACAATACCGGCAGCAACAAACAGCATGACAAGTATCTGGTAGATATTTATGCCGGATTTATCCTCCTTTGGGATGTACACTTTTTCAAAGATCTCCTTTTTGTCGGATTGTTTTAACCTGTGTTTGAGATGAACCCGGGACAAATAGGTAAATGGAGGGGAGGTTGTTTTAAAGAAATCCTCCCTGCCAAGGTTATTCTCCTGTTTTCATTGGCATGCTGCTGTCTGCGGACCATTCATAAATTGATGCTTCATAGTTTCTTACGCCTTCAAAGCCAACTGCTTTGAGTATCATGGATGCAAATCCAGATCGTATCCCCATGGTTCAGTAGAGTACAAAGTCATCTTCAGGTCTTATTCCAACCCCTGCCATGAGTTCCTTGATCTGGTCCGGGGATTTTACACTGGCGTCTTTGTTTAGAAGGGCTTTCCATTCCAGCCATTGGGATCCCTTAATATGACCTCCCCTGGATTCTCCCCTTGAGGTGTCCTGGCCTGTGAACTCCTTAAGGCTTCTCACATCAACAAGCTTTACAGTGTCCATACGATCGTGGATATAGGTTTGATTGGCCCTGTAGGATTCATCATAGTCCTTCAGGGTCAGACCCGTGGCAGGTACAGGAACAGCGGGCTTTTTGGAAACCTCATACCCGCTTCTTTTCCAGAGTTCAAGGCCTCCGTATAACAGCCTTACATTGTCAAACCCAGCCATTTTCATCTGCCACACAGCTCTTCCGCCGGCTCCCGGACCTTTGAAAATATCAGAATAGGCCACCACCAGTTTGGTGTTGTCGATTCCTAGGGATTCAAGTTTTTTTGTTAATTGATCCTTGGGAAGAATGGTTCCCCATTCTTTGTCTCCGGGTTTGCCCTTACAGTCTGACAACCCCTTAAACCCAATACTTATGGCTCCCGGGATGTGTCCTTTTGCATAGCCACGGGGATGGCTTGCATCCAGGATGACAACCTCCTTTGCGCCGAGTTTCTTTTTCAGTTCTGCCGGGGTGATAAAAATTTCCCCCTGGTTTGCAAACTGGGTCAAATCAATGGTTGCGTACTCCCCAGTCACCACAGACTCCCGGGGGGTATATTTTGCCGCAAGGGCAAGGATTACAGCAACTAAAACAGCTGCAATCACCAATAAGGTTTTTTTTTGCAAGTTTCCTCCATATTCTTTTTGTTTAAATTTGGGCCTGGATTTTTTCAGATTTTTGCCGGGTTATAATTTTTTTGAGCAAAAGGGTAAATATGCTCAGGGCAAAGAGGATCAAAAGTCCCATAACAAACTTTTGGGTGCCTCCGGCAAGCATTTCTCCTGCATAGGAATAGATGATGGTTGCCGGAAGCTGTCCAACCCCGGTTGCCCAGAAAAAAGACCAGAAACTCATTGATGTCAGGCCAGCTGCATAGCTGACAATATCAAATGAGACAAAGGGAAGAAGCCTTGCAATGAGTATGGTATACTGACCATATTTTTCAAAAAAATCGTCAATGTTTTCAAGGGCCAGTCTGGATGTGAGTTTTTCAACGAAATTTCTGCCGAACCAGTTGGCAATGTAAAAGCAGAGAACCGCCCCTGCCATGGCACTTGACCACGAAAGAATGGCGCCCTTTACCCATCCGAACAGGGCTGCATTGGAAAAGGTAATTAAAAAGGCAGGCAATGGTGCAATAATGGATTGAAAAAGCATTAAGAGAAAAGAGACAATGGGTGCCCAGATTCCAAAGGAGAGGATGTATCCCTTGATGTATTCCACATCATACATTCCAAACAAAAAGAATAATTGTTCAATGGTATCCCGTATGGGCTTTACAAAAAAACAGATGAGAATGATGCCTAACAGGCCTATTAGAACGGGTATCTTTTTATTCAATGGTAACCTTTTTATATAATTATTTTTAATGCATAAATAATGAAACACATTTTTATTGAATACCTGGGAATTTTTGTCCAGTTGATAATAATGATGTGGATTGCGATCTCTATTGGAAATCTTGATAGCGGTGCCTACAATATATATTGCATGATATTTTCATTGGCATTTCCGTTGATTTAAAGACTTACGACTAAGCCTATTTCAAGGAACAAGACCACAATATATAGGGGCTACTTGCTTAAAGTGGATAGCCCGTAAAATTAATATAAACAGGTCGAGAATAAACCACGTATCCAACAACAGAATGCTACGGGTGTGATCGTAGATTATGGCGTTATGCTTCTGTTTTTTTGCAAACAAAAAAATATGTCCCCCAAACGGGCGATGTTTTCTTTCTAAGCCTTCTTTATAATCACATTCAATCCAAATTTAACTGGATAATAAGAAAATGACCTAAAGGAGGAAAAAAATGATTAAAAAGCTATTTGAACCGGCGAGCATTAAAGGAATTCAGCTGAGAAATAGATTCGTACGTTCTGCCACTGCCGAGGGAATGACGACATTTGATGGGCACCCGACACGAGAGCTTAAAGAAATTTATTGTAAGCTTGCTGAAGGCGAGGTCGGATTAATAATTACCTGCGGAGCCTGTATTGAAGCGTGGCAAGATTATCCTCAAACTTTAGGCTTGACATCCCCTTTTGCTATTTATGAAGATCGCTATATTGAAACTTGGCAAAAAATTACGCGCGCTGTTCATGAACGAGGAACAAAAATAGCAATGCAGATCGGTCACTTAGGGAGACAAGATATACCTGAATTGCGCGGTTCTGCACCTATTGCCCCTTCTGCCATACCAATAAAAGACAGTGATGTAGTCCCTCGGGAGATGAATGTAAGTGATATTAAGGAGATTGTTGAGAAGTTTGCTCAGGCCTGTCGTCGAGTAAAGGAGGCGGGATTTGACGCAGTACAATTTCATGGTGCGCATGGGAACCTGATTAATAATTTCATGTCCCCTTTTACCAATATCAGGACTGACGATTACGGTGGCACTGTCGAAAACCGGGCTCGTTTTATGGTCGAGATCATAGACAGAGCACGGCAGTTGATTGGACCGGATTACCCGTTGATGATTAAAATGAACTTCAATGATTTTGTTGATGGAGGTCTTGAGAAGGATGAAGCCCTAAATATTGCAGAAATAATTTCACGAGCCGGAATCGACTGCATTGAAGTATCCGGAGGCACTCTATCCGAAAGTAAGAACCATATTGCGGTTAAAGGAATACATAAAAAAGAGCAAGAAGCATATTTTCAGATATATGCCAAAGCTTTAAAGGAAATTGTTGCAATACCCGTTATTTTAGTAGGCGGACATCGAACTCCTAATGTAATGGCCAGAATAGTAGAAGACGGCGCTGCTGATTTCATATCCATGTCCAGGCCTTTAATCAGAGAACCCGAATTAATTAAAAGGTGGAAAAATGGGGATCTGGAAAAAGCCAAATGTATTTCCTGTAACCAGTGCTTTGAAAATTGGATTCTCCGTCCTCTGAGATGCTATGTCGAAGAACCTTTGGAAGAAA
>PIVQ01000106.1 GCA_003354055.1 Desulfobacteraceae bacterium
TGGCTACAAAGAGTTCCATGGAGGAAAACATGACATGTTCATTAAGCCCGGATCTGTTCCAATAGCCGTTCCCAGGCATAATGAAATCCCCAAAGGCACTGCCCTGAAAATATTAAAACAGGCAGGGCTTAAGGAGTCGTAATGAAAGGAGATTAAAATGTCAAAAATAACCATAGCTAAAGGATATTATGCAGTTTTTGAATATTCTTCTGAGGCTGTGGAAGTGGAGTTTCCAGATCTACCTGGGTGCGTAACCTTTGGTCTCGATATGGAAGAAGCCTATGAAGCAGCCATTGATGTTGTATCAGGATGGTTAGAACTTGCTGAAGAACAATTTATTCCGGAAAGGGCTTCCACTTTTGAAGAAATCAAAAAGAACTATCCAAACAAAGAAATAATGAGAATTCCGGTAGATGCCGGTATAATGAAACAATACGAAGAAAAAAAGAGATTTAATGCAAGCTTTCCAGTCTCAGCATTAAAAAAGGTTGATACCTTTTCAAAAAAGAAAGGCTGGAATAGATCCCAGTTTTTAATTCGAGCTTCAGAAAAATTAATATCCGAAAATTCAATCTAAAGATTTTATCATAAAAAGGAAGGGCAACTCCACCGGTTCCCCTTCCTAAAAGTTGGTCTAAATTGCTTTAAGCGAGGCTTGAGCAACATGCCTTTAAGCAAAAAGAACGCAGGTCATATGTTGCTGATAACAATCTGTTCAGAACCCTGTATCTCATTAAACGGAAGTCCCGATGAGGATAGATAAATGAGCTTGTCGGACGGTTTAAATGGCAACCCGTTATATTGTTTTCAAATGCCGTTTTGTTTATCATGGTAATTAGAAGGTTCAAAGCTTGTTATCTTAAATCACAGAAGGTGTTCTATGGCTGATCTAAAAACTCAAAACAGAAAGCATAAACGGTATAAGGCCTCATTGGATGTGGATGCCGTCATTGGTGAGAAAATCGTTCAATCAACAACCCGGGATATTTGTAGCAACGGCATTTTTATCGATACCCAAATCAAAGTTCAGACCGGAGAGGATGCCTGTGTTGTCTTTACAGTTCCCAAAGAGGATGGAAAGAAGCCGTTAAAGTTATACGGTAAGAGTGTAAGGACGGATCCTAAAGGGATTGCTATTCAGTTTGAGGGTTTGTCTCCTTATTTTATGGAAATACTGGAGGAGACTATTCAAGGGATACCTGAGGATTTTTCTTAATTTGTTCTCCAGATCTGTCCCAGGTCTGAGGCAGTTCAAATAGCAGTGAAGAATTAAGCTGATTTTGTCATCTCGTTCATCAGAGTCAAGAGCTGGGTCGTCAGCTCAAGCAGTTGGGTTTCAAGGGTTTGACGCTGTTGTTGTGCAGCCTCGGAATCGTCGTTTGCCAGCTCTGTAATTTTTTCTTTGATTTCCTCGATTTGTTTCTGGAGTTTCTTTATCTGCATATCGATAAAGGATTGAGGGCTCTCACTTCCGAAAGCTTCTCCTGCCCCCTCTACAGAGATTTCTTCCCCAGAACTGCTCTTTTCTGTTTGTTCCGCCTCATCCTTTTTGGACGAGTCGCCTTCCTTTGCCTGAAGATCTTTAGCCTCCTGGGAAATGTTGACCTCATAGGCCCCTTCATGACCCGGAGACACCTTATCCTCCGTGTTGCCATTTACTTTTATCTGGACATTGCCGGCCAAAGAAGATTTTTTCGTTGAAATGGCTGATGAAAAATTTGATACGGTTATGGGCTGGTTCTCCGAAATAGTCATGGCAGAGTTTCCCTTTGTTTGATACCCGAACCAAGTGGTCGGTTTTGAATAAACGCCGGATGGAAACGGCATCGATCTGATTTAGCTATAGTATCGACCAAGGGTCAGAGGGACTTTAACAAAGAGTGCCGTTTTTCCCAAAGAGAATGGAAAGAAGCCGGTAAAGTTATACGGTAAAAGTGTAAGGGCGGATCCTAAAGGGATTGCTATTCAGTTTGAGGGTTTGTCTCCTTATTTTATGGAAATACTGGAGGAGACTATTCAGGGGCTTTAAAATCAGAAAAAGCATTGTTTCAGACAATTCTACTTCCACTAACAGACTCCAAAATTCACTATAGAAAACGCATTTTACACTGTTATTTCAAAGATTAGCAAATTATCTTTTTAACTTAAATGATATACGGCACAGAGGTGATCGTATAGGTAATTTTCTTGGCGCGTTTCATCACATCCGATAACGGCATCCAGAAGATGCCTTCTTCTATTTCAAATAATTTGTGTCTTGTATTTTTCTTGGAGGTCGACTTTATTTCTTTTTCTCTGTAAGAAAGCGATTGGGATGTCTGTAATTTTTCATAACCCCTACCGGTACTGCTAACCTTTGTATTTATTCACACTGTTGATCGAATCGTCCAGGCTTATATCCGGGTACTGATAGCACCTTATACCGGTCGCGTTACCAGGGTCAACTGCACCAAAGTATTCTACCCATAAATTGTTTATGTTTAATAATTTATTGAGCATTGTCCTGAGTTGCTTACTATTCCAGATATCTTTATACCCCTTCACACCTCGACTGGGAGCAGGAGCCTCGCCTTTAATATAGTTTTTTAAAGTATACGATTTTGCATATGAATTTAATGTCTCATATGCCATGAACACTGTGTATACAAGGTCACGCGGAGTCTTGTACCACGGCATTACAACGAAGTGATGGGTTTTTCCGATCATATCGAAATGCCATAATGCTGTATCTGTAGCCCCGCCGCTGAACTCGATTATACTTCTGATATTTTCTAAACATTTTTTTCCAGATGAAAGTATTGTCTCATCCTGATCAGTCTGCCACTCACCATAAAAGGCCTTACCCATTTGCGCCGGTACTCCCGGGCAGTCTCCTATGGCCATTAGTGTTTGATTTCTTTTAATCGCCTGTATCAAATTGAGGCCTGTTGGCATTTTGACTTTCCTCCTGTATTAAATTGATTGGGATATGCAGCGAACAATATGATGTAATAACCTGGGTGAATAGAGCCGCTATCAAACCCTCAAAGAGAAGTTCCGTTATTATAGGTTCTAGTCGCCGGCAAATAGGCTGGCCTCGTTCCTACGTTTTGAATAGTAGTATTCCTGTTGAAATTGATTTGATTTATTAAATTTCTATTCTGAAATGCGCCGATCGCGCCATTCGTGTCGCGCACGAATAAAAATCTAACTAACCATCTTTCCATTGCATCACGAATTGTCCCGCCTGTACCACAAATTCTGATTGTTATACCAGCGGCCGCCAAGTCAGGACACATTTGATAATCTCTCACAGCGTTACCTCGGCCTTCAAACCTCGTTCTAAAATTATTTGCTTGGCCAGCATAAACTGGAATACCACCGCGTTGTATTATATAAAGTCCAGCACGGGCTGGTATTAAAGGCGCAGTCCCGCCCCCAACAACTCCAGCCCTCCTATACTTCACAACCCGTACATGATTTGGCCAAGTCGCATGATATCGCTCGTTTACCGGTTCATACGTGTGTGCACTCCAGGTTAATGGCATAAAATCCTCCTAAATTGTCAAAAACAATTCATACTCTGGTTAAAACGCGGATTAATAGAACTGGATCACAGCGTCTGCTTTTCCGTATCCCCACTTTCGCGTTTATGGGCTACGGTATCGACCATATCATTAAAGATCTCGATCGCTTCTCCCATACGGATTGTATTCTGTTCAACCTTTTTACAAAGGCCGATTTTCAAGGCATGAAGAATATGTAGAGGTACATCGTTTGGATTCTCTTGAACCAATGTTTCAAAATAGGCCCACATCTTTGGATCTTCACAGAACGCCTCATCGTCAGTATATTCCGGCATGGATAACAGCACAGTTATGATTATGAAGATTAGTATTCTCATAATTGCCGATTCCTCAGATAATGTTTTTCTTTCTGTTGAGCCCTTTAAATAACCATCTCATGTATATGGTTGAAATGCATGTGCAGATGAAAAAAGAAAGATGATAGACAATACAATAAGAATTTTTCTCAAACTCCCCCCTTAAAAGAAAAGAATATGATTTTAGATTCTTATTTCATATCAATCGGGTGGGCGGTTGTAAATCGGGAAAAACCTTAATTTTGATATTTTATGCAACGATTTCTTAGGAGACAGTTATACACGGAGCACCAGGAAGGAATCAATAATTTGTCTTACAAACTTTTTTAGACGAAATTAGCCCCCTATCCACTAATGCGATTGCCAGTGCTAAGATTATTGATTTTATAATCATGTGGCTTTTCTTAATTTTAGTTACCATTTGGTAATCCCCGTGTCATGTTCGGGTTAAGATCCTGTGGTATAAAGAATTTGCGATGGGAAATATAGAATGGCTCACTTGCCAAGGGCCATAGATCCCAAACTTTTGTTCGCTCCCTCCTTATTAGCCGGGCCGTCCTATGACGGTCCGGTTTTTATTTTCATTAGGAACCTAACGACAACGGTATACGTACCCTTTATTCATCCTCAAAATATTGATTTATAAGCTCATGGTGCGACACTTCTTGGCCCTGATTAACAGCGTTTTGCTTTTTTGACCTGTCGTTGGACTGATCATACCCGATAGCCGAAAGGATCTGTGCCATTTGCATGCTATCAAGCTTAACCTCTCTTTGAACACCGGCATCCCTGGTGGCCATAATCAAAGCATTTAATTCAGATTTGGTTATGGTGGCAGGAGTATTCAACTGGGTAAAGGTTAAAACCGCAGTAACGATTATGACAAACACTGATATGCCTATTGCAATAAAAGCATTTCTATTGGCTGATTTTGCAACGGCACGGCTTTCCGCAAGTTCCTGGTATTCTATGAGCCTGAAATAGTAATCGGTTTTCAAATTAAATTTTTCAGTACCGGATCCGACATCAGATTGTTCAAAACACTCGTCAAAAACGTTTTTTAATAAGCCGTGTTCAGTCTCGGTGGATTCAGCATCTGAGTGATCATGAATCGATGTCTTTAGCTCTTCGAAGCTGACACCTTCTAAGCCTTTTCCTGCTCCATACTTTAGTATTTCAATAAAAATAGAATCGTCCACGCAGTACCTTTCCTTAGAAAATTTAGTTTTTCTTTCTATTGCTTTTACATTATAATTTAGCTCATCAAAAGTACTTTACAGGGTTTAATCTGTAAATCAAACCGGAATAGAATTTAAAAACAATACCTGACCGGCATTATATGTTTACAGGGTACCTGCGATATGAAAAACGGTGTCAAAAATATAACGGGGGGTTCATGGACTATCAATTAACAGCATTTGATGATCTTGCTATTGGTCAAAAGGCATTTTTAAAAAAAACGATAACAGATGCTGATTTATCCAACTTTATCGCGATTACAGGGGACATGAATCCTCTGCATGTGGATAAAACGTTTGCTGAAAAGACGTTCTTTGGCCAGCGCATAGCCCATGGTATGTTGTCGGCATCATTATTTTCAACGCTCGTTGGTATGCATATCCCCGGGTTTGGTGCCATTTATAAATCTCAGACTTTAGAATTTTTACGTCCGGTTTTTATCGGGGACACACTTTGTGCCTGGTTTGAAATAATTTCTATAGACGCTGACAGTGAAGAGATCGTTATTAAAAGCTGGATTGAAAACCAAAATGGGGAAATCGTAATTGATGGTCAGACCGTGGCTGGACTATTACGTGGATTGATGTCTTGATGATCCTGCTTGATAGCAAAGGCCGGTAAACTCCAAAGCTTACCGGCCTTTTGATTGGATTTTTGCAAACCACTTAAAATTCCGCCCAAATTTTATTTAGGCCACGAACACGCAACGGTTTACCGTTCCCAAGTCACCACAATTTCTGCCACAGCCAGCTTATGCTGATTAAGAAAAAAGCCAAGCATTGCTCCTGCGGCCTGTTCATCCAGAGGGAGTTGCTCCACATCAAGCGCCCACACACGAAAATGATACGCATGGGGACCATGACCTTCAGGCGGACAGGCGCCGCCATAGCCTTGCGAACCGAAATCGGTACGGCCTTCAATGGCGCCTATCGGCATGGCTCCTTTTTCTGCGGCATCTGCCGGAATAAGGGATACGAATTTGGGAATATTGAAAACTGTCCAGTGCCACCATCCGCTTCCGGTTGGGGCATCCGGATCATAAACGGTTACGGCAAAGCTTTTGGTCCCTTTGGGGGCTCCTGTCCAATGCAGTTCAGGTGAAATATTTTCACCGCTGCAACCGAATCCGTTCAACACCTGGGCGACTTCCATTTCTTTACCGGGTTCCAGCTGTGGGCTTTCAACCCGAAACTCTGCTGCATTTGCTTCAACGACCAGCATCAAAAGGCAAACCAGCATCAACATAATTTTCTTCATTAATCATCTCCATTTTTTAGTAAATCGATCATTCCGGTTCCGATAACCGGAAAACAAAATGGAGTATAGGAGAATTTCAAATGGGTTGCTGTGCTCTGGGGGTCAATAAATGTTCTGAAAAGTCCAAGGCCCCGTGAATTTGATTATACCGCCCTACTTTAGAGTACCGGGTGAATACCCGTATTGTTTTTTAAAAAGCCGGCTGAAATGGGACACATTTTCGAATCCCACTTCAAAGCAGGCCTCACTGACATTGTGGTCCTGATTCAGCAACAGCACCCTGGCACGGTCCAACCTTCTGTGGGTAATCCATTGCCTGGGGGTTGTTCCGAATATCTCATTGAACTCTCGCTTGAACGTTGAAAGACTTCTGCCGGACAAGTCTGCCAGGTCTTTTACAGTAACCGCCTCGGTGTAATAGTCTTCCATGATCTTGACCAGGTTCTGTTTCCTTTCAGACCATGTATCCTGCAAAAATGAAAAAAAGCATCCGGTAAGATCTGCCTCAGTTATATTGAGGAGCAGCTCCTGGAGCTTTAACCGCATGACTTCTATTTTCCGTGTACTCTGGTGAAGAAAATAGGGAAGAAAGGATGACACGCTGTTCTGCAGCAAAGGGGTCAGGGGAATCTGAAAAATGGGCTGACCCCTTTGACTGCTGCTGCCGGAACCAAGGCTGGGATAGGCCTTTAGAAAATCTGCCAGAAACAGATCATCAATAAAAAAAATAAGGGAGTGATACTCGCCGCCCTCTTCCATATTTTCCGAGAAAAGATAGGCGCCTTTCCTGGCAAAGAATCCGCTTCCCTCTGGGATGTAAAGGTCACCGTTCTCTGTATGCAGGACTTTTTCACCCCGTATCACCACAACAAACAAGGCGGTTGTCACAAGCATCCGGGTCACCTGCACCCCTTGCCTGGTGCGGTATTCGACACAGGTTAAATCATTGACCTGCAGGGGAGTCAGATCGCCCGCCTTATTCAGGTATCTAGGCAGAATCATATCATGCGCCATTGGATCGGAAATGTTTTGGTCCCTGGTAAGATCTTGCCCGGTCATTGCCCCTCCCTGTTAAAATATCCCCTGCACTTGCCGGTTACTGCCAAAGGCAGGAACAGCAATATTTAGGACGGAGCTTAACGTTTGTCAACTCAATATCTTTAAACTCATTTGGGAATCAAACGTGAAAGATTCGGCCCGCTGGCAGCGACCCTGTTCAGATACCCGATCATCAGCCGGACTTCACTATGCTGGGTGCCGTTGGCCAGAGCGGCATTACAATTCAGCTTTTATGACCCGTGTAAAAGAACGAATGAACGTATTGATATTCAACAAACAGATTCAGGCTTATCCTGTATGAGTGACTGATTTTTTCTTAGGCGATGACCAATAAATGAAAATGGTCTATGAGTCTAATAAGATAAACAAAAGGTGAGCCGAACAGACTTCCACCCTATTAAATTGTCAGGTACGACAGAAGTTGATCAGGAAATCCGCTCTTTTTTCCACTTATCATACCTTAAAAGATCTTTTTCAATGAGTTTGAGACATACCCCGACCACGGCGGCATCATCAATCAGACCGACACCCAAAATAACATCAGGCACCAAATCAACGGGATACAATACATAAAGCAGGGTTCCGCCGATTGCAGCGATTGTATGCCATGGAATTTTTTTATAATTGCCGGAGATGTAGTCCTGAACAACGGAAAAAAGGATTTTCACATCAGTGACAAACAGGCCAAGGGGGGTGTCGGGCTGAAACATTTTTTCAACTATTTCCCGCTTATGGAGAAGCGCGCCAAGATCATCTGCATTCAAGTGCTTTGCTCTTTTTTTAATCTCTCTTAACAGTATTTCAGGGGCGATGCTTTTCATAGCTGTTAAATGTTTCAGCCTTTATATTTTTATTCTTTATCAGCGAAGTTATTCTTCATTATCTTCTTTAGGTTCAGGCGATTTATATCCGTCAAAAAGCAGGGAAAGATCTTCAACAGAAAGGCTGCGAACCTGATGGGGCAACCAATGATGTTTATCAATAAGATACCTGAAGATGGCATCCATTCCCCTCAAATCTTCGTACCCCATGTCTTTGGCAATGGTATCGCCGAGCATGGAGAAAACATGCTTTTGTTCCCCTTCAGCCAAGAATTGTTTTTCTGCTCTTCCCTGATACGCACGGTTCAAATCTTTTGTCATGTAGCCCTCCTGATTATCCCCAGAGATCTTAGGGTTGTTTACCCAAAGACCTTAGGGTTGTTTCCTGACGGTCTATCGATAAGACGCCTCTACGGATTGTACCTCCTTGCAAAGCCGGAATCAATTCTTTTTTTTAAGATCATACAAGTCCAAACCGAGAGGGGTGTCTGTTGTATTTAATCCACAGTCCGGCCTTTGCCGCAGGCGCAATTTTGGCAGATGGGAGTCCAGAATATCCCGCCCGAAAGAATATGCCTGTCTAAGATGGCTGGTATCGATATAAAGTCTTCGATTCTTTGTCAAACCCAATTTGACTGCTACTCGGTTTAGCTGTCTGGTTTTTTTCGACCGAACCTGTTATGAACAGGCATCATCAATAACCAAACGGATCGGACTTTTTCTATGACCAATGAATTAAAAGTTTTTTCCGGGGGGGCCACCACGGCACTTGCCCGGGAAATTTGCAACCATATCGGTATCCCCTTAAGCCAGCTTGAAACCTCTCGGTTTTCAAATGACAATCTCTTTGTTCAGATAAAGGAGAGTGTCAGGGAGAAGGATGTTTTTGTGGTTCAATCCCTTACCCAGCCGGTCAGTGACCATATCATGGAACTCATGATTACCCTGGATGCCCTGCGCAGTGCGTCTGCCAGGCGGATTACCGCCGTGATTCCATACTACTCCTATGCAAGGTCGGACAAAAAAGATGCTCCCAGGATATCCATTGCAGGAAGGCTGATTGCCGATCTGTTGAAAACAGCGGGGGCAGACCGGGTGTTGACCATGGATCTTCATGCGGATTCGGTCCATGGTTTTTTCAGTATGCCGGTGGATCACCTTACGGCTGTTCCAACCATCTGTGACCATTTTGCCCAAACACTTGATCTGTCGCGGGCGGTTGTTGTGGCAACAGACGCCGGGGGGGCCAAAAGAGCCGGGCGGTTTGCCAAGCGCCTGAACACATCCATGGCCATTATAGATAAGCGCCGGATCAGCGATTCAGATGTGAAGCAGGGGTTGGTTGTCGGAAATGTAGAGAATATGGATGCCATTATTTTTGATGATGAAATTTCCACAGGCGGCACCCTGGTGGCCACCGTTGAAACCCTGGAAAAAGCAGGGGCAAATAAAATTTATGTCGGCGCCACCCACCCTGTTCTCTGCGGGGCAGCCGTACAGAACCTGAGCCGCTCATCCATTACAAAAATCATTGTTTCAAATACTGTGCATATTCCCAAAGAAAAACGGTTTTCAAAATTAAACGTGTTATCCGTGGCGCCGCTTTTCTCCCAGGCAATTCAGCGTATCCACACCGGAGAAAGTGTGGGCGCCCTGTTCAAATAGTCATTGACTTCATCCCGCACCTGAGATAATACGCCTTTTATTCTCAGGGCGGGGTGCAATTCCCCACCGGCGGTAACCTTAAAGTTTGTATTGGAGGGAAGCCCGCGAGCGCTTTGCTAAGGATCGGCTCCAAAATTACTTGATCTTTTGTTTTCAAAATACCCCGTCTTTTAAGGGGTTTTGGAAATAATTTAGATCAAGTTATTTTGTAACGATTCCTAAGAAATGTTTGGCAAAGGTCAGCAGATCTGGTGAGATACCAGAGCCGACGGTCACAGTCCGGATGGAAGAGAATACGGTAAAAAGACAGCTGTAGACCTGCGCATACCCCGGATTAATAACCGGTTGATTGTGCATGGCTGCTCTCTGTCGTTCCTACCTGTTTATTCCTCAGCCCTGATTCATGTATTAATTTTAACTTATGCGAGGAGTATTATCATGAATCAGCATCTTTTAACCCAATTTGGCAACGCCCGGCAGCGGGTGGAAACAGGCCTTAACGCCCTTCAAAAAGGCCTTGGTGTCCTGGTTGCCGATGACGAAGACAGAGAAAATGAAGCGGATCTGATCTTTCCCGCCCATTCCCTGACCCATGGACAGATGGCCATGCTGATCCGCGAATGCAGCGGAATTGTCTGTCTATGCCTGACGCGGGACAAGGTAAAAGCACTTGGACTTTCGCCTATGGTGGAAAACAATTCAAGCCCCTATCAGACGGCATTTACTGTGAGCATAGAGGCAGCATCAGGGGTAACCACAGGGGTTTCGGCCAAAGACAGGATCACCACTATCCTGGCGGCCACAGCCCCTGATGCCGTACCAGGAGACCTGAACCATCCCGGTCATGTTTTTCCACTCCAGGCCAGACCCGGCGGGGTATTGGAACGGGCCGGCCATACGGAGGCCACCGTGGATCTAATGGGTTTGGCAGGTCTACCTCCCTATGGGGTGCTCTGTGAACTAACCAATGAAGACGGTACCATGGCAAGACTGCCCCAGGTTATTGCCTTTGCCGGTAGGCATCAATTTCCCGTATTAACGGTTCAAGATATTGTTGAATATCGAAAAACGCTAACGGCCTTAAAAGCCTCCTGATGATTTCCCCCCTGTATCCGTAACAGCTCATAGATTAAATGAAACGGATACAGGGGGGCCAAAAATAGCCAGGTGTTAAATATCCCTTGACAGTTCCGGCCATATCCCGTTAGAGATTGAGACTAACCTTATTAAATCCTAACCTGAATCCTGATATTAGGAAAAACATATGGCCCAATCTTCAGATCAAAAGATCCAGATGCAGACCTATCTTCCATACGTGGTTCCCTTTCTCGTGTTTGCCGGATTCACCTATCTGGTGCCTTTGTTCAATATGTCCAGATTTCTGGTCTATCCGGCCAAAATTCTGTCCGTGATAGTGCTCTTAGCTTTTTTCTGGCCTAAAATAAAAGAGGAAATCCGACCGTTTTGGGATATGAATGCGGTCATGGTCGGGATTGCCGTTTTCATTCTCTGGATCGGACTGGAAGGACTATATCCCCAGATCGGGTCTCCGGCCGGCTTCAACCCTTACGAATCCGGGCAGGACATATACACCATTTCCCTGATGGTTTGCCGTCTCTTTGGGGCGGTCCTTGTGGTTCCGGTGATTGAAGAACTGTTCTGGCGATCCTTTGCCTTAAGATTTCTAATGGACAATAATATCAAGCGCATCCCCCTTGGCAGTTTCTCCTGGTTTTCCTTTATCTTTGTATCCATTGCCTTTGGACTGGAGCATCACCGGTGGCTTCCCGGGATTTTCGCAGGCATGCTCTATGCCCTGTTGCTATACCAGCGCAAGAATCTTTTTTCACCCATCCTTGCCCATGGGGTAACCAATCTTCTGTTGGGGATTTATGTGATTGTCAACCAGGCCTGGGGATATTGGTAAAGGTACCACCCTGAATTATTATGAGGTACCGAATTTAGAGCTTTTGGAGAAATTCCATGTCCCTGGTCTGAGATTTTTTGGTGCCGATGACAAGGACTTCCAGGCGGTTGTTGGGTAAAGTATGAAAATAGAGTCTGCCATTATAGGCAAACAATACTTCAAGCACACTGGTTTTATGCTTTTTCCCTGAAAAAACCTTTCTTTTGATGGTCACCTGATCAGGATTCCGATCCAACTGGTGAATAACTTCCTCAGCCTTTATCTGCTGGTCTTCGTTCAGGCTAAAAAAACCTGAGACTGCCTTACGATTCATATCCACCTGCTTATAAACCGCCGCAAATCGTTTACTTAAGAATTCAAATTCGTTTCGTCGTGTCCCGCCGCTTTTTCGTCTCTCTATTTTCTGGATTCTGGATTGAAGCTTCTCAATTTCCGCCTCTTTTTCAGCTTTCAGAGCGGCATAGTTGTCCCGCTCCTCCTCAAGGAGGATAATCTCATCGAACATCTCTTCTTCATTAATCTTTGATTTTTCCCGGTGCTCACCGTATCGGTTTTCCAGTTTGGCCAGACGTTTAAACAAGGTTTTTTTCTCTTTTTTAAGACGCGCCATCCCCTTTTTATTTTTGGCACCTATTGCCTTAAGTTTTTTAACCAGGGTCTGATCCTGAGCCCTGTCCTGAGCAACCCGCTTGCTGGCAGACCGGTAAACCGGAAGAAAAACAGCCAATGCAATGCCCAGAAGAATCAATAATATAAGATTGGGTAACCAGGTGCCGTGATCAAGACGAATTTCCACCCGGGTATCAAGGCCCTGGTTCAGAATATCGTAATTGAGTTTTGCGACAAGTTCCGGCGCCGGGATTTCACTTTCGCCGGACACAGGGTCGGAGGTTCCGGACAGTGAAGGGTATATGACCCTGTCCTCCTGCGTAGTGACAAAAACAGATATCGCAACCCCTGCATTTTTAGTAAGATAATCCCGGGACAAAAAATCTGATATATTCTCTGATACCAACCGTTCTATGGTCTGGCTGCCCTCAAGGGCAGGGGCAGGATCTCCGATCAGGATATTACTGATCTTCCTGTCATAACCGGCATTCAGATAGGCCTCCAGCCCGTTCAGGGCCAAGGCATACAGTATCGGCGGCAGAATCAGGCATAACACAGCGGTCTTCAATGGAAAATATTTCATTTTCTCCCCTTATCTCAATTTAGCCCTTAGATAAACCATATCTTAGAAACACATGTTTATCAACCATCCCGGAGCCTCTTTATGATATTTTGCCTCAACAGCGGCGAACTTAAAACAGGCAAAATGCTTTGACTTTTTCGTACAGGACGTGGTAGGTATCCAGTACATTTTGCAAAGCTGCCATAACCATATGACACGAAACCAAATTTTCAACAGCGATAAATGAGAAATATCCCGGGCTTGACCTGAGGCAATAGAATACGCTATCATGTTTCATATTCTAAATTGTGTTCAATCCCTGAAATTCGTTAATAGTATCACATATGTATGGCACACTGTACTAACGCCTAAAAAGCCCCCCATAGGAGATGGTCATGAACGATTTTTTAAGAAATCTGAGAAGCTCCCATAAAAAGGAGACACCCCCACCAAGAAAGAGCACTGAGAGTCAGTTTTATCCCCAGTCGGATCGACGAGCCACCATGCATGATAGACGAACGCCTCAACATTCTCAGCAGCAACAGCATCAGCAATCGTCCCCGCAGCACTCCCTTGCTGTTGAAGATCTGGCCGAACAACTCAACGATATGCTGCCGGTTCTTCTGGAAAACAGCTCAGCCCTTGTAGAGCATGTAGAGAAACTTACGACCATCAATGAAATGATGATGGAATCCACCATGCGACAGAACAATGCTGTGGCTGATTTCTTTGAAAATCTTGGAAAAATGCTGACAGAAGCCCCCAGGAACGATCCTCACACACAGCCCAAAGCCACAACCAGCTATGCTTCGGGCACCCATTACACCAAAGATGATATTTTATCCATCATCCACAACATGAGGGATCAGAGTGCCACGTTTTCCATCATCGCCGAGTATCTAAGAGAAAAGGGCATACCTACCTTCTCCGGAAGAGGAGAGTGGCATGCCCAGACCATTCACAGACTGTGTAAATAGGCTTATTTAGCTTTCAACCCCTTGATAATGAGATTGAATGCGAGTTTCAGCGTTGGTTTGACAAAATCCTTTTCATCGTTGAGCAGACGCTTGGAGTCCACCCAGAGTACAACACCGGCATAGGTGGCCCAGAGCACATCAGCCAGGGCCACAGGATGATCTTCGGTAAAAACGCCCTTGTCTATACCCTCTTTAACCACGGCGATAATGGCCTTGTGGGCCCTGCTGGAGTATTTTTTCAACTCCTGCATTACCTCATCGGAGAGATTATGGAGGGTTTCACCGGATTGAAGATGAAAAAGATTGATAAGAATACTTGCGTCGTACTCGTAAACATCGATGAACACATCACGAAATCGCCCGACTTTCTCCTCAACTGAGATATCCAGATCCACAACTTTTTCAATTTCAGAACCCAGGTGAGCCAAAATATCTATGGACAGGGAGGTATGCAACTCCTCCTTGTTTTTAAAGTAGAGGTACAGGGTACCGGGACTCAGCTCTGCCTTGGATGCAATTTCCTCCATGGTTGCGCTGTTGAATCCTTTGCCGGAAAAAATCTCCCGTGCAGCAGCAAGAATTTCCTGCCGTCTCCGTTCTTTTTCTCTTTTCTTGCGTTCATGTATGCCCATTATCGAACCCTTTATTTTTTCAAAATCATTATTTTTTGAATATCGTTCATAAACTATATAACAGAACCGATAAATACAAAAATCTAACAAAAATCTCAAGTAAAAGATTGACGGTTCATTAGATTTAATTATATTTTTAATTTGTTTCTAGGTTAAATTTAAATTTCTACCTCTCTTTTGTATTCACATCCGGCTGTTTTTTTACTATGATGAAAACCAAAAACTTCGGAGATTAAATCTAAATGACTAAAGCAACATACTGGGCCGATGCTTATGTGGATAAACTATGTTCCGCCCAAGAGGCCTTACAGAATATCAGACCGGGACAACGGGTTTTTATCGGATCCTCCTGCGGAGAACCCCAGCACCTGGTCAGTGAACTGTCCGGCATCTCGGGCAGGTTCACCGATCTTGAAATCGTCCGGCTTTTAAGCATTGAAAGCGGTCCTTTAACCCTGATCGCCAA
>PIVQ01001571.1 GCA_003354055.1 Desulfobacteraceae bacterium
AACGGCTTGTTCTGTGTCTTTTTTCAGAACAACACCGTATTCATAACATCGGCCAAGATGATATTGACTAGGAGCACCACCTTCTTTTGCTTTTTTTATTAAAGCAATGTGCCACTTGCCTGTTAGTGCTTTGTTAGCATAGTGTTCTGCCCACTTTTCAGATGGAGTGATGAAGCCTGTGCCACGTTTGTAGCACACAGAATATTCATAACAGGCTTCTAGATGATTCGCATCAGCAGCTTGCTTCCAATAGGTGGCTGCTAAAGACTCATTCTGTATTATTCCGTACTTTGCATAATCCCAGTAGTAGATAACTCCAAGCTGATAAGCTGCTTCGGCATTCCCTTTGTCAGCGCGAGACTGTAGGCTTTTTAGAATAAGGCTCTCGCACTTGGGGCTGTTTTCTTCTTTGCATTCGCTACTGTCATACATCATAACAACTACTCCTTGTTTTGAAGATACTTCCACACTGGGAATTGAAAATCCCTATCAAACTTTTTTGAATTCTAGCAGCTCTCAGCTTTAGTTCTGTTTTTCTTTCATTAATTCCGCTAGATCTTCAAAGGACAGCCCTGTTACTTGAGCTACGATTTTTTTAGATTGTCTTTGTTGAAGTAAACGCATCGCGATATGTTTAATTGCTTCACTAGTTTTTTTACGACCCTCTTCTATGCCTTCTTCACGACCTTTTTTTACGCCTAGACCCATTCCTTCTTCACGACCCTTTTTTACTCCTTGCAGCATTCCTAGACCCATTCCTTCTTCACGACCCTTTTTTACTCCTTGCAGCATTCCTAGATCCATTCCTTCTCTACGACCTTCTTGATGAATTTGTTGGGCTATTGTCATAATTTCACCTCTCTT
>PIVQ01001572.1 GCA_003354055.1 Desulfobacteraceae bacterium
GGTGTGAAGGTTGATTTCCACACCGTGGTTTCTGGCACCTTTGGCCATGGCCTGGGTGACGGAGTTGGGATCCACATCCCCGTCATCCGGCCAGTACAGACCGCCAAGAAGGCCGTCTGTCTGAATAAAGGGATGCATTTTCCCGATTTCTTCAGGAGTTACCCATGAAACATCCAACCCAAGACAGCGGTTCATGGAATAGGCATATCCCAACTCATCCATACGGCCGGGGTTATCGGCTGTACGAATGGAACCTGTGGTGTGCCAGCCGACATTCTGACCGGTTTCTTTTTCCAGCTCTTTGAATATCTCGATACTCTTCATATTGACCTGAGTACCGTAATAGTTGGAGTGAAAAAAGGACACATTACCGGCTGCCATCCATGTGGAGCCTGATGTCAACTCATGTTTTTCCAGAAGAATAACATCATCTTTCCATCCTTGTTTTGCCAGATGATAGGCCACACTAACGCCGATGGCACCGCCACCGATAACAACCGCTCTTGCATTGGTTTTCATAAGATTACCTCTCCTTCATTATTGATGTTCACAATTGATATTTGAAATTAATATTCAAGACTCTCTACCGTTTAAGAAATATCTAAGCGCCTTGTTTTTAGTCTGCCGGATATGGGTATCATAAAAGTATGAAAACCCGCCCGGATAATAGATCATCACCAGGATGAGCACCAAGGCGTAGATAATCAGGTTTAACCCCGGAAGATGGGACAGGGTGGACCGGACGATCTCCATCAGGAAAATAAATGGAAATGCCACAACCGCACCGCCCCAAAGGCTTCCCCGGCCGCCGATATAGGCTACGGCAAGGACTTCCACCGTTTTGCTTGTATGCATGACATCCGG
>PIVQ01000107.1 GCA_003354055.1 Desulfobacteraceae bacterium
TCCTAACTTCCTGACCCCGGGGATAAAACTCTGGGGTTAGGGTAGAACCCTTTTCTGGTGACAGAATGGGCAGAACTGCCTGCGTTTACAAGAAAAGGCCAATAAATCTTCGCGTGTGACATATGTCCGCCAAAATCCGTACCGGGAAGCATACATATCATCCCAAGCCCTTTCCAGTTCTTCAAAATTGTTTCATTTAGGAGAGTGTCTTAACAGGATCGTGGATTATTCTTCTGTGGACCGTGTTTTTCTTTACGTTGAATCATGTTTATTTTATATTTTCCGAAGAGCCGGGGCTGAAAAAACGATTTGGTGAGCCTTACCAACAGTACAGGCAGCATGTGCCCCGCTGGATTCCACGGTTGCAACCCCTGAGGGGGCAGGGCCGGAAATAGCCTATGCTAGGGGGAAACCCTATTGGGGTAAAGGGGTGGTAACAGAAGCCCTGACGGCATCTTTGGACTGGATTTTTATCAAGCCGGAAGTCCCCTGTGTGCATGCAGTAACGGATAAGGCAAACAGCGCATCCCGTCGGGGCCTGGAAAAAATTGGGATGAGACATGAAAAAGATGTCGATCTTTATGATTCTGTCGCCAAAGGAGAAGGCCTGCTTCCGTATTACTCTATCGAGCGTAGGGCTTATCTTGGAAAAAGTGAGACCGAGGTTGGGTTTTGATTTCATGTATGATCGCATTGCCCTGAATCAGGATATATCGCGGATTTTTATTGAAATTCGGTGTCCCGGACATTGGCCGGAACGAATCCCGGTATTGATAAAACGCTCGTATTCTGGTACCTGTGGTATATACATTTATTACATGCGCATCTTTTTGTCCGTCAGGGCAAGGTTTAATTTTCCGGGGTAACCCAAACAACAGGGTCGATAGTCATGATAGAATCGGATGATGAACGTATTGAACTTGAGCACGAGAACGAACACCTTAAGGAGACCATCACTGAGCTCCGGGAACGGTTGGAACATCTTGCGATGAGCAAGGAGCAGGCTGTTCAGGATGCTGTTGCCGACTGCGAAAAAGAGATTGTACAGCTCAAGGAAACCATCGGCGCCCTGAGGGACGAGATGGAGTCACAGGCCAATGACCACCAGCAAAAACTTCAGTCTGCATTTATGGAAAGCCGCGATGAAATTCATCAACTCAGGGAAATGATTCAGGCCCTGAGACAAAAACTTGAAATGCAGGCGTGGGAGTAGGATACATCACCATGGAAATTAATGAAAAAAAGAAGGACTCGGCGGATTCTAAGGTTTTAACGGGCGACGAACGTAAAAGACTCAACAGGGCAGAGATGTTGTTGGCCATTTCAAAGGATATGGCGAAACTGGATGACCTTGATGAGATTCTTCAGCATCTTATGGGGATAACCGCCAAAGAGGTGGATGCCCAGCGGTGTACGATTTTTCTCAATGATACTGAAACCAACGAGCTTTATGCACGGGTTGCCATGGGCAGCTTTAAACAGCGGATTCGCATGCTCAATACCAAGGGCATTGCGGGAATGGTCTTTAATGAGGGCACAGGTGTCATCATTCATGATGCCTATGAGGACGACCGCTTTCACCGGGCCATTGACGACCAGACCGGATTTACCACCCAGTCCATTCTCTGTGCCCCCATCCGGACAGGGCGGGGGGATATCATCGGTGTTATCCAGGCCCTGAATAAAATCCATGGTAAGTTTACCGACCATGATATGAGAACTCTGGAGTCCATGTGTCTTCAGGCGGCGGTCACACTTCAGGATGCCCAGGTCATTGAAAAAATGAAAATTTCCAGGGAAAAAGAGATGGGATTCCTGGATATGGTGGCGGATATTACCTCTGAAATTGAGTTGGGTACCCTGCTTCAGAAGGTTATGGGCGAGGCCACCAAAATGCTCCATGCCGAACGCTCCACCCTGTTTCTCAACGATGAAAAGAGCAATGAACTCTGGTCAGAAGTGGGAGAAGGTATCGGTGCCACTCAGATCCGTTTTCCCAATCACTTGGGAATTGCCGGTGCCGTATTTACCACAGGCAAGACCATTAATATTCCCTATGCCTATGCCGACCTTCGGTTCAACCCGGCCTTTGATAAGCAGACCGGTTTTTTTACACGGTCCATTCTCTGCGTACCTGTGATCAATAAAGACGGAAAAATCATCGGGGTCACCCAGGTGCTGAACCGCAAGGGCGGTACCTTTACGGATGAGGATGAAGCTAGGCTCCGGGCATTTACGGCTCAGATCTCCATTGCCCTTGAAAATGCCAATCTCTTCAACGATATCCAGAACATGAAAAATTACAACGAGAGCATGCTGGAAAGCATGTCAAACGGTGTGATTACTCTGGATGAAGACGGCAAGATTATCACCTGTAATACCGCAGGCCTGAAGATCTTCCAGGTGGAAGATGAGGAAATTATAAAGAAAACTGCCGATGAGTTCTTCAATGGGTCCAACAACTGGATACTGGAACAATTGAAGACAACTGAGGAAACAGGGAAACACATGCTGACCATGGATGCGGAACTGACATTTGCCGAACATGAGGTATCTGCCAATGTAAACTGCTTACCTCTGCTCAGCGGGGAGGGTGCAAGCCTTGGTACCATGATTGTGGTGGAGGATATCAGTACGGAAAAACGGATGAAATCAACCATGTCCCGCTACATGGATCCGGAGTTGGCAGACCGTTTGCTTACCGGCGAAAACCAGGATATCCTGGGCGGCCGGAGCATGGAGGCCACCATTCTCTTTTCAGATATCAGGGGATTTACGACCATCACAGAAACCCATGGCGCCCAGGACACCGTCAGTCTGCTCAATGAGTATTTCACCATCATGGTGGACTGTATCAAGAAGGAAAACGGGATGCTGGACAAGTTTATCGGTGACGCCATCATGGCTGGTTTCGGTATTCCCATACCCGGGGAAAATGATGAAGATGCTGCGGTCAGAGCAGCCATATCCATGATCACTGAATTGGACAAGTGGAATGTTGAACGGGAAGCTGTTGGAAAAATGCGGATTGACATGGGCATAGGTCTGAACACTGATCAGGTGGTTTCGGGTAATATAGGTTCTCCCAAACGCATGGATTTCACAGTGATCGGAGACGGGGTGAATCTTGCGGCCCGACTGGAATCTGCCTGCAAACAATATTACTCCAGAATTCTCATTTCCGAATATACCTTTGCCAAATTACGGGGTACCTATCGTATCCGTGATATTGATGATGTGATCGTAAAGGGGAAATCCACCCCTGTTCGGGTCTATGAGGTCCTGGATTATCATAGTGATGAAAGCTTTCCCAACCTCATGGAGGTGGTTAACCATTTCAGGGAAGGGCGGCAGCATTATCGAAAAGGCGACTGGTCAAAGGCCATAAGTGCCTTTTACAGGGCATTGGAAAAGAATCCGGAGGATAAGTTATCCAAAATGTTTGTGGAGCGGTGCCAACATCTGGCAGACCACCAGCCCAAAGAGGAGTGGACCGGGGTCTGGAAAATGGTCTCCAAGTAGTAGAAATCAAAGGGTCGGAATTTTTAATCTGCCTTGTTTGTTAGTAGTTTGGTAAGGTGCTCACTCATGAACATGACCGCTTCAATATCCATATGATCCATGACGGTTTCGTCAAACATCAGTTTGGCATCCGGTTCAAATCCTTCGTTTTCATCCCAGAACAATAAGGTGATGTAGATTTTCGGAAACACCCTGAATTGAAAGGCCAGGTCCGGAGAGTCGTACCGGTCTCCCACATCAGTTCCACCGTTGTTTTTGCAAACGGTTTGCAGGTCGGAAAGTCTGCCTGAAAAACTCTGCTTAATCGGTTTCTCCACATGATCCTGCATGGATACTATCTTTGAAACTGTATTGGGGAATTCTTTCAGGCTCTTCATATTGCCCGTGGGAGAAGAGGTGCCGCCTGAAGCCAGATGGATATAGACAAAGGTCTGCTCATTTCTGGAAAGATCCAGGCCCTGGTCATCTGCGACCCGATCTTTGGATATAAAAAGGCTTTTAGTGAAATAGGGCAGCCTGATATGGGGGATATCCTTAAAGGGTCCCGGGGTTTTGCCATCCGCAAGAATGCCGCCGATACGGTCGGCCATGTCATCAAGTGCAAGGGATGCTGCCCGGTCTTTTGCCAGGGACAGGGCTTCGGCAGCCATGTCTTTTTTCAGCCATTTGCCCTGGGCATATTGTTCGTCTAATTCTGCCTGGGCATTGTCCAGGATATCCGGGTCAATGTGGGGGCAGTTTTTTAAGGCAAGTTTTTCAGAGACCACCATACCGGCAAAGGCTATACATGTGGGATATCCGCAATCTTTGCAATTGGTTCTGGGAAGGATTTTCGCGTACAGGTCTACAACAGAAAGTGCCATTGTTTCCTCCGTAACAGACAATGCCGGACAGGGTCCGCTGTCCGGCATTGATTTAATCTGAAAATTCAGCGGTAAGGATCGGCTCCAAAATTACTTGATTTTTTGTAACGATTCCTAAGCGTGAATTACTCTTTTTCAAACTCATCTTTAGAAGCGCCGCAGATAGGGCAACACCAATCTTCGGGAAGATCTTCAAAGGCGGTGTTGGGATCAATATCATTATCAGGATCGCCTTCAGCCGGGTCATACACATACCCGCAGGGGCTGCATACGTATTTGTCCATAATTTGTTCTCCTTGTGTTTTTTTGTCTGTTAAAATTGCCAAAGGGTCTATCTGGTGTTTCCCTGGCAAAGAAATTTGCCAGGGAAACTATAACTCAATTTAATAGGCTTCGTCCAGTCCTAGATCTTCATCTGTGATGGGATCCTTAAACAGATGATAGGCCCATACCTGGTAGCAGATGACAATGGGGATGAATACCAGGACAACCCCCAGCATGATTTTCAGGGTCAGGGGGCTTGACGAGGCGTTAAATGCGGTAAGGTCCCATTCAGGATTCATGGATGAGGGGAACAGGGCCGGAAAAAGACCGGCAATCCCGAAGAACGTGCATCCCATAATGGTCAGGGCTGAGGCAAACCAGGCTTTGAAATATGCCTGTTTGGCCGAGAAGAACCGGGTGGCAAACAGAGCAGCCACAGCCACAACAATGATCAGGAACAGTACCGGGTATTTAAAGTAATTGGCATACAGATCCGTAGCAAAATATGAGGCAATTAAAAAGGCCACAGCCACAGGAACCAGAATCAGCCAGGTTTTGGCTGATATGTTCAAGGCCCTTGCATGCAGGTCATCGGTGGCTTTGATTGCCAGCCAGTTTGCACCATGCAGGATAAAGAGCAGAACAAAAAGCAGGCCGCCCAGCAGACCGTACGGGTTAAGCAGCTTCAGGGTGTTGCCGTGGTAAATCCCTTCACTGTCAAAGGGAATACCCTGGAAAATATTGGCAAAGGCCACCCCAAAGAGCAGAGCCGGCACAAAACTGCCGATAAACACCAGGGAGTCCCAGGTCTTTTTCCAGGCCGGGTTGTCGATTTTTCCCCGGAAATGAAGGGCAACCCCTCTGAAAATCAGGGCAAACAAAATCAGCATCAACGGGGTGTAAAGGGATGAAAACATGGTGGCGTAGACCCTGGGAAAGGCAGCAAATGTAACCCCTCCGGCTGTCAGCAACCAGACTTCATTGCCGTCCCAGAAAGGCCCCATGGAGTTGAGCATGACCCGTTTGTCCCGGTCGGTTTTGCCGATAAAGGGATAAATGGTCCCGATACCGAAGTCAAACCCGTCTGTTAGAAAGAATATAGCCCACAAAAGCCCCCACAGGAAAAACCAGATAGATTGAAGTTCCATATTTTAATTCTCCTTAGTTGGTTGCGGCCTCAGGGCCTTCTTTTACGGTTTTGGCCATCAGATAGAAGCCTACTGCACCCAGAAGCCCGTATACCAGGATAAACCCGACAAGAGAGATAAAGACCTGGGAGGTGGCAATGGGAGAAACTGCCGCAGATGTCTTCATCAGCCCGTATACGATCCAGGGCTGACGCCCGACCTCGGTGACCATCCATCCCATTTCAATTGCAATATAGGGCAGTGGAATGGCCCAGAGCATTATTTTCAGGTAGGTCGGGCTTTCCATGAGTTTGTTCCGTCTGGTCCAGCCATATACGGTGAGGATGATAAACAGGGTGCCAAGGCCCACCATGGTTCTAAAGCCCAAAAAGACGGGCAGTACGGGGGGACGCTCATCTTTGGGAATATCCCGTAACCCTGTAACTTCAGCATTAAAATCGTGGAATCCTAAGAAACTTAGCATGCCTGGAATAGAGCCGATTTCAATGAGGTTTTTTTCCTGTTCCTGACTGGGAATGGCAAACATGACAATGGGGGCCTGTGTCTGGGTTTCCCAATGGGCTTCCATTGCAGCCAGTTTGGCCGGCTGTGTTTTGGCCACGTTGACCCCGTGCATGTCACCGGAGATCCCGAGCCAGATTGAGGTCACAAGACCGACAATCAGACCGATTTTGAAAGATTTCTGGAAAATGTCCAGATGCTGTTTTTTCAAAAGGTGGTAGGCGGATATGCCCATGATAAAGAAAGAGGCCAGGAGCAGACCTGCAGGCAGCATATGAATGATTTCAAGAATGCCGTGCTTATTCGTGATAACGGCAATGAAATCCGTGAGTTCCGCACGGCCGTTCCGGATGGTATAGCCTACGGGATTCTGCATGAATCCGTTGGCGTTGAGGATCCAGACGCCTGACAGGTTGCTTGCAAAAGCGATCAGGCACATGACCAGGGCATGGGCCTTGGCTGATAGTTTTTTCCAACCGAATATCCAGACACCGATAAGGGTGGATTCCAGGAAAAAGGTCACTGAGGCTTCAATGGCCAGCAATGACCCGAATACATCCCCGACGTACTCGGAATACCTTGACCAGTTTGTGCCAAACTGGAACTCCAGGGTAATACCTGTGACCACGCCCAGGGCAAAGTTGATTAAAAAAAGTTTGCCCCAGAATTTTGTCATCCTCAGATATACCTCTTCACCGGTCCTTGCATACTTCATTTCTATGTACGCAATGATGATGGTAATGCCAAGGGTCAGGGGAACAAACAGAAAATGGAACATGGTGGCTGCGGCAAATTGCAGTCTGGATAGAAAAACCGGATCCATGAACTCCTCCAAAGTTAAAGTAAAAAGTTAAAGTAATATCGTTTCAATTCTCAAATAGATCTAAGGAAGGGAATAGTAACAGCGTTTGGGGGAGATAACCTGGCCTTTTTCCTTCAGGCTTTTGATGGCCTTTGATACCTCTTTACTTTCAACATTTAAGTCTTTTGCAATCTCTCCGGGACGGACCGGTTTGCCGGCTTTTTCCATGGCGGTCAATACATCTTTTTCCATTTGATACTCCTTAATAAAAAATTTAGGTTACGTGTAAATTTCTCTAATGGATCAGCAAGTAGTGTGCCATATTTTTAATAGAGAAGATCTGGAGACTAAAGATGTTTCGAAATTAGAGCCAGCATATCGAATTCCCAAGGGGTTTTCAAGGCTGTTTTGCCATATTGAAGAAAAAGAAAGAAAACCAAAAACAACGGGGATTGCACATTGTTTCAATGTATCGAACGGACTTGGGATGAAACAAAGATGTGTCATAAGACTGATACAGTTTTGTTGTTTCACCCCTTTTTGCTTTTCAGCCAAGAATAGCCCTGTAAACATCCTTAGGCGGCGTATCAAAAATAAACCGCCCAGGTAATTGGCGTGACATTTCCAAAGACAGCTATCCGTTTATGATAGTCTTTTTTGCCTGGACGATTTTAATTTGATGTCACGCCTTAGATAAGGAGTGATATTAAAAGCAGGGGGTAGCTCCTTGTTTCTTAAATCATTGCCGCGATACTTTTTCCGTATTCCTGGGCAGCCTCTATGCCACCTTCAACCCAGCTTGCCTTGAGCATCAAAGGACCTGATACCATCTTCATTTTATAGATATGGGTCATGGTGTCATATATCCGTATTGCAGCCTCTCCGCTCCACCCGTAGGCCCCAAAGGCACCGCCGGGCTTACCCGAAAGCTCTGCCCTTTCTGCGATGAACAGCATTTGCTTCATGGACGTTATCATTTCAGCGTGGTAGGTCGGGGATCCGAATGCATAGGCATCGTACCCCTTTAGGTCCTCTTCTGTCTTAACATCAGCGGCCCGCATGATAGAGGCCTTGTGTCCGGACAGGCGGACACCCTCGGCGATTAATTCAGCAATTCCTTTTGTTTCATTAGCTCTGGATGCATATACAATCAATACGTTTCCCATTGTTTTTCCCCTGTTCAATTTCTGAGTTTCGTGCTGTGTTCGTATATATTAAAGCCTGCAAGACTTTATTGACAAGGATTATAATTAAAAACTAAAAATTTTGAAATTGATATAAATCAATGATAAACTTATTTATCTTTATCATACTGGCCTCATTACGAGTGGTGCAACCGATATATCAAAACAGGATAGTT
Organism: Desulfobacteraceae bacterium; assembly: GCA_003354055.1. The sequence goes on from PIVQ01000107.1 coordinate 8,461, forward strand.
TATGACAGAGCCTGGAAAAACTAAAATTCTGCTGGCATATGACGGTTCAGATTTTGCTCTGGACTCAGTGCGGTACATAGGAGGAGTCTTTCCGAAAGACAGAACCTGTGTCGTGATTTTCTATGTGGAAACTAAAATACCCAGATCCTTCTGGCGGATGGAAAAGGAACTTGATTTCAGATTTCAGACGCCTCAGATCCGAGCCAGCATGGCGCAAAGAAAAAAAACGGTTAATCTTGCCATGAAAAGAGCTGAACAGATTTTATTGGACGCAGGATTTCCGCCAGCCTCAATTCATACCAGGGTTCATATAAAAAATCAGGGCGTTGTTCAGGATATTGTTGAAGAATCCCATCAGGGATACGATGCCCTGGTGATAGGGCGAAAGGGGCACAGCAGGATAAAAGACTTTTTTGTGGATACACTGCCGATGAAACTTCTGGGGAAAATTAGAAGTATTCCCCTGATTGTTGTTGGGAAAAAAGCTGACCATAAAAATATTCTTGTTGCCTTTGACGGAACCCGCGAAATTATAAAGGCTGTAAAATCCATGAGTACCCTGATCAGCACCAGCGGATGCAAATTACTATTGTGTCACTCCCAACACCGGAAACGGTTGCTTGGAAGAGGCGGGAAAGAGGTCTGCACAGGGGAATCCGCCGGAGAAACCAATGAAATGTTTGATTTACCAATGGATTACTTTTTGGAAGCAGGTTTTAAAAGTGATCAGATTTCCTTTGAAATCGTTGCCGATGAAAAAAATCCCACCCATTGCATTCTCAATAAAGCGCGGTATGGCAATTACGGTACCATTATAATAGGACGACGGGGGCTTACGCCTTTAAAAGGATTAATGTTCAACAGGGTTGGAAATAAGATTTTTCAAAACGCAGACAACCATGTTGTTTGGATAGTGCAGTAGGCAGTATGACGATTTTTAGCAAACAACAATCTGGTCTGGATCGTTCAATAATGTCAGGACAAAGGTGAGCATAAGTTTATGGGGTTGTTCAGATTAAAAGGGTTTCCAGGGACCGGTAATTTTCGACACGGTATTCACCCTCCGGATAATAAGTCCTTGAGTGATGAATCAATGGTAGAAGTGATGGAAACGCCTGAAACCGTTACCCTGCCGTTTCTTCAGCACCTGGGTGTACCGTGTAAACAGGTCGTCAAATCAGGACAGATGGTAAGGTACGGGGAAATGATCGGGGAGGGTGAGGCCTTTGTTTCCGCATCTCTTCATTCACCGGTTGCAGGCAAAGTTAAGAAAAATACAATGGTGACCCTGCCCAACGGCAGGCATCTTCCCGCCGTAACCATTCAGACCAAAGGAGAGCAGATCTCTCCTGAAAAGCTATGGGATGAGATGCGGTCAAGGCAATGGCCCAGGGACTGCATTTCCATCTATGATCCGTTTACCATTGTTAAAGTCATTCACGACTCCGGCATTGTCGGATTAGGCGGGGCGGCATTCCCGACCCATGTCAAGGTAACCCCGAACGACACCCGGATGATCGACACCCTCATGATCAACGGCTGCGAATGCGAACCCTATCTCACCTGCGATTACAGGCTGATGAAAGAGGCGCCGCGGGCCATTGTTGCAGGAGCGCTTTTAACGGGGCGTGCCGTATCTGCAAAGGAGATTGTCATCTGTGTGGAAGACAATAAACCCGATGCCGTCAAGAAACTCAAGGAGGCCACAGAGCAGACAGTCATTAAGATTGCCGTACTAAAGACCAAATATCCCCAGGGCAGTGAAAAACAGCTCATAAAAGCAGTGATTGGCCTTGAAATTCCTCTGGGCGGTCTGCCGTCTGATGTGGGCGTTGCCATGAGCAACGTAGGTACAATGGCAACAGTGGCAAGGGGGGTGATTAAAGAATCGCCTTTGACCCACAGGGTGATCAGCGTATCCGGCAGGGGGATAAAGCATCCGAAAAACCTCTTTGTACCCATTGGCATCTCCATGGGCGAGGTGATCGGATTCTGCGGCGGTTTGACTAAGGATGCCGCAAGGGTGGTTGCCGGCGGTCCGATGATGGGGTTTTCGTTTTCGGATTTCAGCACGCCTGTCACCAAGGGAACCTCGGGGATCACCATCCTGACCCATGATGAGATCGCAAGCGGGGAAGAGACCGCCTGCATCCGGTGCGGGCGCTGTGTTGATGCCTGTCCCATGAACCTTGTTCCAACACGACTCGCGCTTGCCGCAAGGTACAACAATCCGTCCATTGCAAGCCAATATCATATTCACGCCTGTTTCGAATGCGGCTGCTGCAGCTATGTCTGCCCTGCCAAGATTAATCTGGTGCAGTTGATTCGAACGGGGAAAAAACTGGCTGCAGCCGGATAGAACCTATAATAATGAGGATGTAATGCGTGCCGGATTCTATAAAACCAGATTCTATTAAAACATCGGATGCAGTTAAAGCATCTGAATTCTCGGATGTAAAAGAGACCCCTGTCATCCCTGCCATTCATGTGGCACCGTCTCCCCATATCCGTGATACTGCGGCCGGTACACAGGGTATGATGATAGATGTCTTAATTGCACTGTTGCCTGTTGTTCTTGTATCGGTTTACCTGTTCAGGCTCTACGCCGTAAAACAAATTCTTATCTGCCTTATCTCCTGCCTTGCCTCAGAGTATATATTTGTCCGGATGCGGGGCAGGTCCATGACTCTGAAAGATTGTTCCGCCGGGGTGACGGGCATTATCCTTGCCCTTTCCCTGCCGGGATCCGCTCCCTGGTTCGTGGGTGTCATCGCCTCTGTTATTGCCATGGGAATCGGGAAGATCATCTTCGGCGGCCTTGGCATGAATATTTTTAATCCGGCCATGGTGGGGCGTGCCTTTGTCATGATTGCCTTTGCCGGTTTAATGGGGGCAGGGGCCTATGAAAATATGACGGGCCTTGTGGATGCAGTATCAGGGGCAACCCCCTTAAGCGCGCTGAAGTTTGGCAACATAACCACGGACATTTTACCTCTTTTCTGGGGTAAAACCAATGGATCCCTCGGGGAAACAAGTACGGCTGCCTGTCTTTTGGGCGGGCTGTTTCTTGTCTTCAGAAAAACAGCCTCCTGGCAGATTCCCCTGAGTATATTATCAACGGTTCTGGTCATTGCCGGTATCACAGATCTGGCAGGGAGTCATTCCGGACTGTTCCTGATTCATCAGCTTTTTGGCGGTGCGCTTGTGTTCGGTGCGTTTTTCATTGCAACCGATCCTGTGACATCTCCGCTTACCTCAAGGGGGAAGTTACTTTTTGGTATCGGTACAGGAGCGCTGATCATGACCATCAGACTTTTCAGCGGGTATCCCGAAGGGGTTATGTTTGCCGTTCTCATGATGAATGCCGTGACGCCTCTGATTAACCGCTGGACAAATCCTGCACCCATGGGAGAGGCCTGATATGACTGTTAGAAACAGCAACCTGGGCCAGGCCTGGCTGGTACTCGTGCTTGCCACTGTTTTCGGTACCGCCCTTGCCGGTATCCAGGTCCATTTAGGTCCTGTGATTGAGGCAAACAAGATCAGGGAAACCATGGAAAAAGTTCCCGGCCTTGTGCTGGGTAAGGACTCAGACACAGTGGCAGATAATCTTGTCATCAAGTCCCGGGTGATTGAAATTGAAAAAAACGGGATCAGTAAATTTTATCCGGTCTATGATGTGCGGTTAAAGGACGGCTCCCTGGCAGGCCATGTGGCCAAGGCCTCAGGACAGGGCTATGCTGATAGAATTGAGGTGCTTGTCGGCCTTGATGCCGGCGGCAATAAGATCACAGGTCTGTTTATCCTGGATCAAAAAGAGACCCCCGGGTTAGGTAACAGGATACTGGAAAAACCATGGCGGGACCAGTTTACGGATAAACCGTCAGGTACCCCCCTTGTTGTGGTAAAGGCCAAGACAGGGAAGGGCAATGAAGTTGACGGCATCACAGGGGCGACCATCTCGTCCCGAAGCGTTACCGGCATTGTAAATACCACCATTGCAGATATCAGGACGCAACTGATTCCTGTCGAGGAAAAAAAGGGCGCCAAAACAATGGCTAACAAGCCAGCGGCTAGCAAACCAGCGGATATCAAAATTGAGGAGACCGAATAATGGCTGATCTTCCCACAGCATTTGAGCGATTTGTCCAGGGGATCCTGCCGGAAAATCCAGTGTACCGCCAGCTTCTCGGACTCTGCCCGACCCTGGCGGTTACCAACGGGATGAAGCCGGCACTGACCATGGCCTGTTCTGTGGGGTTTGTGCTCCTGTGTGCCAATATTGTCATCAGTCTGATACGACACCTTTTAAAACCCCATCTTCGTATTGTTGTGTTCACCCTGACCATTGCCACCTTTGTCACCATCGCAGACCGTTTTCTCGCCGCCTATCTGTTTGAGATGAGCAAGACCCTGGGACCATACATCCCTTTGATTATTGTGAATTGTCTGATCATCTGTCGCTGCGAGGTCTGTGCTTCAAAACAGTCCGTATTCACTGCAGCCTCGGATGCCGTTGGCCAGGCCATTGGATTCGGTCTTGCCCTTTCAAGCATTGCAGCAGTCAGGGAAATTCTCGGCACGGGGATGTTTTTCGGCATAAGGGTACTGCCCGATGCCTGGCCCGACTGGGTCATCATGGTATTGCCTCCGGGTGCATTCCTCACATTGGGCCTGCTGCTTGGGCTGGTCAACTGGCTTGGAATGGTTAAGGCACGGAGGTCTGCAAATGACTAATAAAATTTTTCAGCCATCTTCAGCTCACGCCGGCGGACAGGCTGTATCCGGATACCCGGGCAGGGGCAGGTGGGACGTATGATATATCTTCTGGACATAATGCTCATTGCCCTGACCGCTGCGTTAATTAACAATTTCGTGCTCTACTATTTTGTAGGTATCTGCCCCTTTGTGGGGGTGTCAAGAAAAGTGGAAATGGCATTCGGCATGGGCCTTGCCGTGACTTTTGTCATCAGCATTGCCGCTTTCATCAGCTGGAGCATCACCACAATTGTGCTCATACCGGGAGCCCCTTTGTCTTCTTTTATTGCCGGATTTTTCCTGCCGAAAGAGACTGCTGCCACTATCGACCTTACGATACTCTGCTATATTGTTTATATTTTTTCCATTGCCTCTTCGGTGCAGTTTGTGGAAATGTACGTTAGAAAATTTTTCCCTTTGCTCTACAGTTCATTCGGGGTTTTTCTCCCCCTTATTACCACCAATTGCGCCATCCTTTTTGCCTGTCTTACCATCATGAGCCATGTTGTCGGGGTCGAAAACCCCAAAGATACATGGGATCTTGGAAGGGCCATTGCCCTGGCATTTTTCGGAGGCGTGGGCTTTACCATTGCTATTGTGATTATGTCGGGTATCAGGGAAGAACTTGAGTTGTGCGATATTCCGGAACCGTTCCGGGATGCGGCAATTACCCTTATTATCGGCGGTATCCTTGCCATTGCATTTATGGGCTTTACCGGAGTTGATTCCGGTATCAGGGAGGCGCTTATGCCAAAGCCTCCGACCCAGGTTTCAATAGTTGTTCCCGGACAATCCATACCCTCCGAGGCCGCGTTTGTTTATGTCGATAGTCAAGGCCGTGACGGCCGGGTGGTGGCACCATGATCACAATGACCCTTGCCATAGCCGCCGGAACCATGCTGGTCATGGCGGTGATCCTCTCCTTTGTTCTGGGCTGGGCAAATAAAAAGTTCAAAGTTGAGGTGGACCCAAAAATCGAATCCGTACTGGAAGTCCTTCCCGGGGTGAATTGCGGGGGCTGCGGCTATCTGGGGTGCAGTGATTATGCCGTTGCCGTTGTCACCGACAATGATCCTGTCAATAAATGTACGGTTGGCGGAGAGGCTTGTGCAAAGAACGTCGCCAATATCATGGGGGTTGAGGTCGGTGAAATGGTAAAGGTGTTTGCCGTTGTTCACTGTGGTGCCAAAAACTTCGACCATCTGAAATCAAACGAGTACCGCGGTGAAAAACGGTGCACGGCCGCCCATCAGGTTGCGGGTGTACAAGGATGTACCTTTGGTTGCCTGGGATTCGGTGACTGTGTCAGGGCCTGTCATTACGATGCCATGCATATTGAGGACGGCCTTGCCGTCGTTGATTTCAACAACTGCATCGGCTGTGGTGCCTGCTCAAAGGTCTGTCCCAGAAGCATCATTACCATAACGGGTTTTCAGGCCGATAAAATTCCTACGGTGGCCTGTTCCAATAAAGACAAGGCAAAGGATGCAAAAGCTGCGTGCAAAACCGCCTGTGTCGGGTGCAAGGCCTGCACTAAACAATCAGATCTGTTCACCATCACCGACAATCTGGCAAAATATGACTATGCTACTTATTCTCAGGAACATCAGGAGCCGGCGGAAAATGCCATAGAGAAATGTCCGACAAACTGCATTCATTTCATTGGTAAATCTGTTGATTGATCATGTCCCTTTGGGCAAATAAGCGTTAGGGCAGAGGACCAGAGGCGTTAAAACCAGAATTCAGGATACTTTCTTGTTTTGCAAAGGTTGTTCACCAGGAGTGCTACAATCAACATGATAAACGCACTGGCGCCTACCGGCACCAACACATAG
>PIVQ01000745.1 GCA_003354055.1 Desulfobacteraceae bacterium
CCACCTGAATAAACGGGACAATGTCATCCACCACTTTTCTGGGCAGGTTCCGGAACGGGGGGTGGGCAAAGAGATGGTTCCGGATTTCAAATAGTTCTGTTTCCATAGGTGTATCCTAAATCAAATCCCCATTGGGTGTATTCGCAGCCAGTCCAGACAGCGGGTGATCACCTGCCGGTAAATTTCTTCATGAGATTTTAGATCGGACTTGTGGAGGTTAAAGGAATGGTCACCGTTTTCAATAACGGTGAGATCCGGCCGGGAGTCCAGGGTGTTAAAGACCTGGTCCAGACGCGTCAGATCGCAGAACGGGTCCCTCGTGCCTTCAAAAAAGAGCATAGGGGTGGTGATCGCCTGAAGCGGGGCATCCCGAAGTTTGTTTTTTTTGCCCGGGGCGTGGAGGGGATATCCCAGGAAGATCAGCCTGTCCGGTGATATTTCGCCCGCTGCCGTTGCCTGGGCAGCGATTCTGGCGCCTAAGGATTTGCCCATGGCAATTAGGCCTGTACAGCCGGTGGCCTCTTGCATAGTGGCAATGGCCTGCTGCCAGGCATGGACCAGGCGGTGTTCAGGGTCCACGGACTTTTTTTGCAGTTCCCGGTAAAGAAAGTTAAAACGCAGGCAGGCAAACCCCTTTTGTGCCAGTCCTTCTGCCACAGCCTTTATTAAAGGATTGTTCATATCATTGGCAGCGCCGTGGGCAATGACGATGCCTTTGGAGTGTGTCTGCCTCTCTGCGTCCGGGGTGGTAAGGACAGCGGATATTTTATCCCCGGTATTCAGGGGGATGGAAAGGGGCTTGGAAACCATTTTATTCTCCTGTTGTGTTAAACCGGTAACCCACCCCGGCAATGGTGGTAATCAGCAACGGGGTATCCGGGTGTTCCTCGATTTTTTTGCGCAGCCGCTGGATATGGACATCCAGGGCTCTGGAGTTGGAGTAGAGCTGTGAATCCCCCCAGATCTGCTGTTCAATAAAGGTCCGGGTCAGGCTTTCGTCCGCATGGGCCGTAAACAACTCCAGAAGCTGGAACTCGGTCTTGGTTAGTTTAACGGTATTGCCCCGTAAGGTTACCTGGCGGGTCTTATGGTTGATGGACAGGTCCTGAATCTCCTGAGTCTCTCTGACCATACTCCGGTCAAACCGGCTGAACATGGCTGTGATTCTGGCGGAGAGCTCGAGAAATTCAAAGGGCTTTACCATATAATCGTCTGCCCCGCTTTTCAGACCCAGCACCTTATCGGTCAGGGTATCCCTGGCTGTGAGCATGATAATAGGGGCATTGAATTCCCGGCGGAGAATTTCACATATGGCGATGCCGTCCAGGTCCGGAAGGTTCAGGTCCAGTAGGATGAGGTCGGGCCGGATCTCCTTGGCCAGATCAATGCCGTCACGGCCGTTATGGGCCGTTGCGACCCCGTATCCGTCAAGGGTGAGGTTGGCCTTGAGTGTCCGGACAATATCTTCGTCATCATCAATAATCAGAATATTTTTTTCGGAAGGTGTTGTCATGGGGTATCCTTTGGTAAATTGATGGTAAAACAGGTGGTGTCATTTTCGCGGGTGACGGATATCTCTCCCCTGTGGGCCGAAACAATGGCTTTGCATATGGCAAGACCCATACCCGCCCCTTTCCGGGCATCCTTGGAAGAGCTGTCAGACGTATAAAACTTTTCAAAAATTTCATCGGGATTGTCTACGTCAATACCCGGGCCCTGATCTGTAATTCGGATCTCAACCCCGTCGTACCGGTCAATGACCCTGGCGCCGACCCGGGACCCATTGCCGGAAAATTTAATGGCATTGTCAAGAAGATTGACCAGGACCTGTTCCATCCGCTCCAGATCAATGACGGTGAAAAGGGGGCCTGTTGTATCAACGGTCAGTTCAATCTCTTTCCTCTGGGCAATGGGCCCCATGATTTCAATGACCTCTTCCACCAGTTGGGATATGTCTTCCTCTTCAAATTCCCAGTCGATTTTTCCGGCTTCCAGTTTTGTGAAATCAAAGAGGTTGGCAATCAGCCGGGTCAGGCGGGAGATATTTTTTTCTATGATCAGAATATAGTCCTGATCGTCGCCGCTGCTTTGGCCTTTACGTTTCAGATAGTCAATGCTGCCCCGGACAGCGGTGAGCGGGGTACGCAGTTCATGGGACATATTGGCCAGGAAATCCGACTTAAGCTTGTCCAGCTTCAGGAGTTCGTGGTTGGCCTGGGCAAGATCCCTTGTGGCCTTGTCTACCTTTTCCTCAAGATCGTCCCGGTGCTGCGAAAGGCTTTCGGCCATGATGTTGAAATTCTGGCCCAGCCGTTCCAGTTCGTCCCGGGTATGCAGGGTTACTCTGGAGTTGAGATCCCCGGCAGACAGTTGCCGGCTTTTGTCTTCCAGCTCTTCCAAGGGGCGTAGAATCAGGAACCGGACAAGGACCACCAGCACCCCGGTGGTCACAAGGGTGATGACCAGGCCGGTGAGGCCCAGAAGGTATTGGTTCTTTTTAAAGGTCTGCCTGATTTTTTCAAAGGGAATGGTGATCCTCAGGCCGCCGATGATATCGGTTTTGAGAATGGTCTCACTGGAGTGGCATTTGACACAGCCCCGAGTTTTGTACAGCGGCACCAGATAATCCAGGCTTTTGTCGGAAAACTTGAAGTATTCTTTTTCCATTCTCTGGCCGAAAAGATTCAGTCCCCGGGTTTCAAAGGGATCCGGCGCATTCTCCCGGTTAAGGGGGGTGAGGCTGGTGAGCCTGAACTGATAGGACTTTTTTTTATAAGAGTACTGGGACAGCTTTTTGGTAACCATGGACGGGGTAAAGAGTTGATAATCCCCATGCTGGGTAATGATCTGGTCTTTGGTGGCAAAACTCACATCTTTGGCTCCGGGACTTGCCGTATGGACAAATACCCCGCCCATGCAGTCCGTGATCCATTGCCGGGTCAGAATAATCTGATCCGCCACCACACGGGCCTTGCCCAGGGCCTCTTCCTTGGCCTGGTCATGGAGCTTGACAGACAGCCATGTAAATAAAAATCCAAGGACCGGTACGACAATGATGAAGATGCCAAGGACAAATTTTCTTTTTAAAGCACCACTGAGACGGTCAGACCCTGGTGCGGGGTCCTGATTTGTGGTATGGTTTTGAGACGGTTTGGTTTCCTGCATGGCCGAAAATTCAATTATCCTTAATTCAATGGTGTAATTAGTCCGGTAAACTTAGGCCATCATCCAATATATGCAGGAAATGTCAACCCTGTTAATATATAAAATTTGAGCTGTTCATAAAAATAACGATAAAAGAAGTTACGATCAAAAAAATACTTGTGTCTGTGTGGCACGTTTCTTGATTAAAAACTTGATTAAGACGTATTCAGACTTAATTGAAATAGACAGATTAATTGATAGAAAACAATCGGTTAAATTGTCTCTTAAAAAGAGCAAGGAATCATTAACGGGAGCCATCCTAAGAAAATAAAGGAGTTAAGATTATGGCCAGCTGGATTTGCGATCAATGCGGATATAATTTGGAAGCGGATACACCGCCTGAGC
>PIVQ01000108.1 GCA_003354055.1 Desulfobacteraceae bacterium
CGGCTCCAAAATTACTTGATCTTTTGTTTTCAAAATACCCAGTCTTTTAAGGGGTTTTGGAAACAAGTTTCTGCCCTTCAGGGTATTTAGATCAAGTTATTTTGTAACGATTCCTAAGTTTTATTAACGCAAACATCTGCGGCTTGACCGTAGCATGTTTTTGTTCTGGAATATTTTGGTTTTACATTTGACTTGTTTGTTTTTTTCAACACATGTTGTATATTTTCAACAAGCTATTTTCGTTCTGCATACATATCCTGATCTTCTTCCGGGTGTTCATAAATAATCTTTTCACTATTATCGGTCCAGCCATGGCCCAAACCGCAACACATAGTTTTGATGTCTACCAGCCCTGCAATCCTAAGGCAAGCGCATACTACAAATGTGTCGAAAATCATTTTGAAGAACTGGAGCGGGTATGGGATTATTTGTACGCACCCCGCCTGGGTTTCTGGCGGACATACGTCATGACCGTGATTTATAGTATCTGGATTGTGGTGATCTTCATATGGGATTTGCTAGGGTACGTTGTGACGAATGCGGTCATGAATATTTGTTGGCATTCTCCTGCAAACGCAGGCAGTTTTGTCCCTCATGTCATCAAAAAAGAGTTATCGAGTATGGGGAATAGCTGCTTGCCAACGTTCTGGAGGCTGTCCCGCACCGGCAGTGGGTGTTCAGCATTCCCAAACGGCTGCGGATTTATTTTCTCTTTGACAGGAAATTATTGGCAAAACTGTCTATTTGCGCCTGGAACGTCAGTAAAAAATATCTCCAGTCAAGCGTGGCTGATAATGGTGCTGTGCCCGGCGCCAGCATCGCGGTGCAGACCTATGGAGATTTTATCAACTTTAATCCTCATCTGCATGCTATTGTTACCGACGGCTGTTTTTCAAAAGAGGGGGATTTTCATATGGCTCCGGGATTCATACTTGAAGACCTGGAAAAAATCTTCCAGTACGAGGTTCTCAAGATGCTCAAAAAAGAGGGCAAAATATCGGATTCCATTATCGAGAATATGCTGTCATGGCGCCATTCAGGTTTCCATGTTTATATCGGGGGTAGAATTTTTTCCGGTGACCAGGCCGGTCTCGGTAATCTTGCCCGTTACATAATCCGTGCCTGTTTTTCCCAGGAACGCATGGTCTATATCCCGGTGGAAGATTCACAAGACGATACTGCCAAAGTCGTCTATACCTCGAAAGACCGGAAGTCCCGGAAAATTTTTACTGCCATGGACTGGCTGGCCAGGCTGGTTACACATATTCCCGGCCGGTATGAACAGACGGTGAGGTACTACGGCTGGTATTCGAACAAATCCCGGGGGATGAGAAAAAAGACCAATCAGGATGACGCCATTCCCCCCGTTATACCCAACAAGATGTCCTCCAAAGAATTCCGGCAAAACTGGGCACGCCTGATTCAAAAAGTTTACGAGGTGGACCCGCTGATCTGTTCCAAATGCCGAGGGACGATGCGTATCATCAGCTTTATCGAGGAAATTGACATAATCGAGAAAATTCTACGTCACCTTGGGCTTTGGGATATCCGCAACCATGATCCGCCGCAGCCTGCCATTTCCAATTTTATTCCAGATGTGGTTTACGACTTTTCCGATTCCCAAATCCCGGCAGTCGGCTGGAATTGATTTTTAATCTTTTTGGCGTTTGGCAGGGTTTCCGGTGAGGTATGCTCAAAATCAGCTGAAAAATGCAATTTTTCCCTTATTTCACCCTGTTTCAATTATTCAGAAATGGTTTCTTTATTTGGGTAAGTCCAAGTTGGTTTTATATTTCCCAACCATTCTGCCACCGAGGCTCCAGCCGGTCGAGGACAGTAGAGTCAAGGACAGACGCGATGGCAAATTCGCTCCGTTTCCTGTCCCTGCTCATCAAACCGGACTTGCGGAACTACCGCATCCGGCTTACCGACTGACTTCACCTTAAGGCACACGCCGTACAGCTCGTTTTCTCGGTCTCGGAAGCAGTACCCCAAGTTCTCCGAATACTCTTTCCGATGGAAACCGATGTATGCCTCGCGAACGCACCTTATGCCGACTGACCAGAAAGCGTCTCACTTGATCATAGACATTACGCTCAGCAGCACGATAGGCTATCTGAGTTGTGCCATAACAAAAGTAAGTACTCCATCCCTGCAATAAGGCATTCAGCCGATCTCGAACATCTGGCCATGCTCCTTTCTCACCGGGTCTCAGTATTGTTCTTACCTTTTGCTTCAACCGTTTTAGGCACTCGGATGAAATAAAATCTTCCAAATGCAATAATTCATGACTTGTATGGAAAAATTATAAACAACCTCGAAAGAATAAATTATGATTATCGTGGATTCATATATGAGAGGATACATGACTAATCAAAAAAATTCTTTTGGCTTGTCCAAGAAAGACACAATATCCGCAGAATTATCCGATTTTTTTAACGAAACCAGAAATGCTCTAAAAGGTCATGATCGTAGACTATTTATGGCCCGAGTGGTTAAGCTTTTGGGACACGGAGGTCAGCGCAAGGCCCAAAAAGAGTTAGGCTGGAACCGGGACGTTATCAGGAAAGGACTCCGAGAATTGGAGTCAGGCATTCGATGCGATGATAATTTTTCGGCAAGGGGCCGCCTCCCCGCTGAAAAACATTTACCTAACCTGCTTGTGGATATGCGTGATATCGTTGAACCACTCAGCCAGGCTGATCCGACCTTTAGAACTACAAATGAATATTCACCAATAACAGCCCCTGAGGTCCGAAGGCGTTTGATTGATGCAAAACAATATTCAGATGAAGAATTGCCGTGCGTAAGAACGATTCAAAAAAAGATGAACGAGTTGAATTTTCGTATACAAAAAGTTCAGAAATGCAAATCAAAAAAAATTCCGGAGACAGATGAAATCTTCAATTACGTTCATTCTGTAAATAAAATAGCCGATGCAACAGAGGGAATAATTCGAATTTCAATCGACACCAAAACAGGGGTTAAAGTTGGCCGATTTTCCAGAGGAGGTTATAGTCGATTGAAAAAGGAAGCTTTGGACCATGATTATAAACCGGAAACGATTCTCAAGCCCTTTGGAATAAATCTTCCGGCACTGAATGAGAATCATATTTATTTTACAGAAAGCAACGTGACAGCTGACTTTATGGCTGATGCTTTGGAAGATCTCTGGCCTTCTTTAAAGGAGCGATTTGACCCGCATACAATTGTTATCAATTCTGACAATGGTCCTGAAAATAGTAGCCGAGGAAGCCAGTTCATGAAACGCTTGATAGAATTCGCCTACATCAATAAGGTCAATATTTCCTTGGCGTATTATCCTCCTTATCACAGCAAATACAATCCGATTGAACGAGTATGGGGCGTATTGGAAAATCATTGGAATGGAGAACTTCTTGACAGCATTGAGAAGGTTCTTGGTTTAGCCAGAACAATGACTTACAACAAAAACCGCCCTATCATAAAATTTGTAAAAGGTATTTATAAAAAAGGTGTGAAGCTTTCAAAAAAAGCCCACGAGAGTCTGGAAAGTTTGATGGAACGAGTACCAGGGCTGGAGAAATGGGCTGTTGATATTTCTTATTGATTTTGGAATAATTATTTTATTCCGACTGCCTTACGCTCTTCTTCGATGGGCTGGCTCCCATGTAACATTTTCCTGTTTTCCGAAACCATATGCGGCCAAAGGTATACCCGAGAAAATCAAAGTTGCCGTTTCGGGCATCCATGATGATGGTTTTATCCTGATTCAGCTTCAATTCAAGTTGCTCCATGATTGCGCTGCTCAACCGTAAAGCTTCAGTTGCTTTGCCTCGAGTTAAAATAACAAAATCATCGGCATAGGAGACTATCCGGGCACGGAAGATCTCATTATATCCTTTAATCCGCCAATATTTCAGAAATCGATTCATGTATAAGTTTGCCAAAAGAGGACTGATAACGCCCCCTTGCGGTGTTCCCTTTCTGTTCTTTTGGCCACCGCTCATTCGCCCTCTTCCATCTTTGTCTCGTTCCTCAACCGGAACTCTGAGCCAGAGTTTGATCAGTCTAAGCACATTCCGATCCACAATTCTGCGTGATACGCACTTCATCAATTCACTGTGTGGAATCGTATCAAAATACTTTGACAAATCTGAATCAACAACATCTGTATACCCTTTGCATAGTAGCTTGTGAACCATGCTGATTGCATCCAAGGCACTGCGCTTTGGACGATAGCCATATGTGTTGGGTTCCAGATCTGCCTCAAATATTGGTTCTATAACCAGTTTTGCTGCGGTTTGAACCACTCGGTCTCTTATGGTGGGGATCCCAAGGGGACGACTACCCCCACCTGGTTTTGGAATCATGACGCGTAAAACAGGTTGTGGCATGTATGTCTTTCCACGCAATTCCTTCCTGATCCCGGACAACCATTCTTCTGCTCCCTTTGACTCAATTTGATCGAACGTCATACCATCTACGCCAGCAGAACCACCATTGGCTTTTGCCGACCGATATGCATACTGTAGGATGTCAGCTCGATAGATTTTGTCATAGAGCAAGTAAAATCGAAAATCCGGTTCCAACTTCGCCTTAAGGTAAATCTTTCTCTGGAAAGTCCGAATCTTATTTGGTGTTTTCAGGCTCATGGCCAATCACCTCCTCTCGTCTCCTTTAAAAGAATATCAGAAGTAAGGGCACTTCCCTCAACCGGCATTACCCGGCATCCACGATACTATTGCCCTCTCCGACTCCCGCCCGAACCAATACACTCTCTGCTTGTTGCGGGTCGCTACCCCGCATTCGGGACGGGTCTCCCACGTTACCCAAGATACCTTCCTGACATGCTGTCCCCATTACCCCGGTGGATCGAAATAGGTGGATCGGTTACATCCCCATTCCGCTTCGGCCTTCCCCGAATATTGGGCGGGTCGGCATCCACGACTTTCCTTTCGAGGCCTGCTCAGGGTTCACTCGCGTTACGGCCTGCCAGGTTGCTGCAGCCCTAATGGCTTACATTTGTCCCCAGAGCTTCAGCAGGAAGGTCTCCCTGTCCCACTGTCTGGGTAGCTACCGGGATGAACCGATAATTTTCCCGGGCGGAACTTTCATCCGCTGGTATCTTACGCCCTCGTGGCGCACCAACATGTTGTGCCCTCGACCGGCTGGGGCCATATTCCGAAGACTTAATAATTTTTCATACTTTCCTTGATAAAAAGCGTCTTCCTATCTTTCGTATGAATAAGATACCGCCGGGGTGGTGTCGGAGTATGATTTAGACAGAATCCTTCCCAGTTCGTTATAGGTAAATGTGATGGTCTGGTCTTTGGCATCCGTCTGGGTGAGCATGTTGCCCTTGGCATCGTATGTATATGACCAGGTGCCCATGTCCGGATCGGTCATCCCGGTTTTCTGTGCTTTGCCGCACTCTGATCGTACAATCGGCCATATTCTGCCGAATTAAGACTGCCTATTCTTCACTTTCAGGCCCCTGTTAATTTGGCAAAATCCACTGGTTTATTCAAGCTTTCCCACCCCATGCCTTAAAAAACCCAATAGAATCAGGTCGAGCGAAGCGAGATCCTTCATCTATCCTTGGCTTCATGGTATAAAATTTAACCATGGAGCCGGTGCCGATAAAAGCCTGTTACTCGACCGAAGAAGAGTTCAAAACATTCCATTCAGACCTCAAACACCTGCTGTGCCCTCACTGCCGGCAAAGAGGACACCTGATTCTGCACGGGTTTCTCTACGGATACGGAGACACGGATTGGGTGAGGCGGGGCCACAGAGTCTTCTGCAGCAACAGGAACCGAAGGACCGGCTGCGGCAGAACCTTCTCCCTGCTCAAAACTTTGTTTATCAGACAGTTTACTATCAGCGCCAGGGTACTGTCAGCTTTTCTGGATAATCTATGCCAGAGTCTGTGTCCGGCAAAGGCCGGAACAATACCGGCCCCTCAAATGAGCAAAACCTACATATACCGTATCTATCACAGGTTCAGGCACAGCCAGACCCGGATCAGAACCCTTTTAAAGCAGGTAAAAGATCCGCCGGATTTACCCGGTACCAGAGATCCTGTTGTCCAAACCATCCTCCATCTCAAATCCGTATTCAAGGGCTGTTGCGTTTCGAAGTTCCAGCGTTTTTTTCAGGTTTCATTCCTGTAAAATCCGTGCTGTCTTAGCCTGTCGGCAGAGCCATACGCAGCTGAATTACCGTTGCAGGCATTGCGGAGGATTATGCAATTGCGATACGGCAACAGAGTAAAACACTTTATGGATAAGGGTTTTCACGGTATCTCGGAAGAAATAATCTTTCTTTTAAGGAGGAATCCCATGAAAAATCCCAGTTCATACCTGAAGATGAGAATCCTGGGCGCTGTGGAAAACACCAGAGGCAAAACCTGCCGGGAACGGATCAAAAAAACCGCAAAGCTGACTTTTATTGATGAAGAAGGCAACAGGCGGCGGTTTACCTGGAGAACCATCTCCACCTGGTATTACCGGTATCAAAAAGACGGGGTCACAGGTGTTGCACCCAAAGATCGCTCAGACAAGGGAAAAACCCGCAAAATCAGTCCGGAACTGCTTATGGAGGCCATCAACCAGGTGTTGATCATTGTCGGCGGATTTCATACCGTGCTGCCAATTCGGCTAATGCTTGCTCATTTTTTATGGCAGCCAACGCAACCTTCGCTTTGAGTTCAGGTGCATACTGTTTCCGCGTCTACTTTTGAACCCTTTTCATAAGGACGATAGCAATAGCGTAAAACCAAACAGCAACACAGGTGAACAATCCATATAGAGCAAAAAGCTTCACATACTGGCGTACCAGATCATCAGGGGCAAAAAAATAAGTAACATAGTGTTTCCAAGATCTTTCGCGCCCCCCATTAATGTAATAGTAACGCAGTAGTGCCCTCCGGCTCAAATAGGGCTCTTCCCAAAATGCAAATTCCCCATATGGAACCTTAACTATCGAGCCTGCTTTATACATGGTTGCTTCCAAGCCATTATAGACTTTTACAGAAATAACATTTTGTATATCCCGAGCACTAAGGTAATCCCCCTCACCGTTTTTAATAAACAGTTTGCGATCGTTCAAATCCACATACCCCCATTGTTGTTTCTCACTGAAATACGTTTCGGTAAAGGCATGTCCGCTGAGATCCACATTATCTATATTTCCATAGGCATCAACTCTTCTTGTATGCACACCGGCAATGTTTGCAAAAAAACAATAAATATCTGCAAAATTTGAACACCAAAACCCTTGTGGGGCCATCACATTGCCAGCCCTGACATATTCGAATTGTTCGAGTGGCGTCATCTGGCTCAGCGTATCTGAGGGAACCCCCCTATAGTTATCAACATTATCAAGAATAAAACGAGAAATCTTAATGACTTTTTGTTCAGTAGAATCTGATGTTTTAATATCAACTGACTCTTTTATCAGCTTAGATGCTCGATCTGTCTCATCTTTGTCATATGCATATGCGGAAGCGAGTCCTTCAATGGAATATTTGGGGCTTCTACATATAGGCCTAGATGTGTCATGAACCACATAAACATCTTTCCATAAAAAACCAGATTCTTTGTACTTCTCTGCTGGAACATATTGTAGAGTTATATCCAAAACTTTATCTTTGTCATTAAAAATAAAATATTCGTAAACACCTTTTTTTAAAGTTATTATTGGATACTTCCCGATATTTTCATATGATTCATCACCTGAAATAATTTTCCATTTATTTGTTTTGACTCCGTCTAGTTTAACGATGAGTGCATCCCTGCTGGAAATATCAAAACCTGATATGTGAATAGAATCCGACATGGTATAAATTTCACCGTAATCATCCTGATATGTATACATATTGTCAAAAGGGTCAACCGTTTTATCGCGCGTTTTATATAAGAAAATATTTAGCCCGATTATCGCTACCGATAAAATCATTGCTGGTATTATTTTATTTCGTATTCCCATATGATCCTCCTTCAAAAAACTAAAAGCCAAGTTAAGCCACATTTTTCAGGTTGTACCATTCCTGCTCTCTGTGAGCAGGGGCTTTCCAGCCATTGGCCGAATATTTTCTTCTTTGATTATAATAAACCTCTATATATTTAAAGAGAATTCTTTCGGTTTCGCTATAGTTATAAAAACGGATATGATAATTATCCCATCTGAAAGCCACAAATTGCGCCTACCCCCAATGTTAGACCACGAAACTGGATTTCTTAAGTGCAAACTGCGCTCCCGTGTTTCGTGATGTAGGCGGCCTACGAGCCGTCCGTTTGGATGCTTTTGTGCCAAATTCCTTTTGTTATTTCATAGCACCATGGTATCATCCTGTCCCCAGTCTGGAGGATAGGGCAATGCTGGGAAGCAACCTGAGCGCCATGACTAGTGACGGAGACATGGGGCGGTTTACAGTCAAATGTAAGGCCCTCTTTCCCATGTTTCTGTCTTTAATGCGTTAAATCCCCGCGCCTTAGCGCGGAACATATGCCCCGTAGGGCCGCCGGAGGCATATTCAATCATAATTCCTTATGAACCTCCTTTTTGACTGTACCTTTCATGAATACCTCAGCCGGCGTCTGCTTGTCCAGTGCAGAATGCTTTCGTTCGCAATTATAGTATCTGAAATAGGCATCCAGCCCTCGGTAAAGTGCGTGTCCATCATTGTAGTCCTTGGGATATACGTCTTCATATTTGAGTGTCCACCAGAACCGTTCAATGAATACGTTGTCAAGCGCTCGTCCGCGCCCATCCATGCTCAGGGCGATCTGTTTATCAAATAAAACACTATTGTTTAATGAACTTAATGTGGGTGTATTAATCAACAAGAGAATTAAGAGCATGAAACAATGACTGAACACTTTTTAAGTTTTGGTAAAACTATTATAGTCACACCTAACTTAGGAGTCGTTACAAAACAACTTGATCTAAATTGTTTCCAAAACCCCTTAAAAGACTGGGTATTTTAAAAACAAAAAATCAAGTAATTTTGGAGCCGATCCTTAGATGATAAAAAAACCGGGCAGACCTCTGGCCTGTCCGGTTTTTTAATTTTATCTAATCCGAGAACTAATAATGCTGATATGGACTAATACCTATAATGCTCGGGTTTAAAGGGACCTTCCACAGAAAGGCCCAGATAATCTGCCTGCTCCTGGGTGAGCTTGGTCAGGGTGACGGACAGGTTTTTAAGATGGAGTCTTGCCACTTCTTCGTCCAGTTCCTTGGGCAGGGTATAGACTTTTGTTTCCAGATCTTCTTTTGCCAGCTTGATCTGGGCCAGGGTCTGGTTGGAAAAGCTGTTACTCATGACAAAGCTGGGATGACCTGTGGCGCAGCCAAGGTTGACCAGACGGCCTTCTGCCAGAACGATTACGGACCGGCCGGATTCCAGGGTCCATTTGTCCACCTGGGGTTTAACCGTGATTTTAACTGCCTTGGAATTGTTTTCCAGGTAGCTCATTTCGATCTCGTTGTCAAAATGGCCGATGTTGCAGATAATGGATTCGTCTTTCATCTGCTCAATGTGTTTACCTGTGATGACATGGTAGTTGCCTGTGGCAGTGACAAAGATATCACCGCGGGTGGCAGCGTCTTCCATGGTCACGACCTCGAAACCTTCCATGGCAGCCTGGAGGGCGCAGATGGGATCGATTTCAGTTACCAGAACAATGGCGCCGTAGCCTTTCATGGAGGCGGCACATCCTTTTCCGACATCGCCGTAGCCTGCAACCACAACGGTTTTACCGGCAAGCATAACGTCTGTGGCCCGTTTGATACCGTCGGCCAGGGATTCCCGGCAGCCGTAAAGATTGTCAAACTTGGATTTGGTTACTGCATCGTTGACGTTAATGGCCGGGAACAACAGCTCATTTTTGGCGGCCAGTTGATAGAGACGGTGAACACCTGTGGTGGTTTCTTCGGAAACACCGCGGATGGCTTTCGCGATATTGGTCCAGCGCTGGCCGTCTGTGGCCACAGATACTTTCAGACGCTCCACAAGGCAGCGTTCATCAACGCTGTGGGTGGGGTTGTCAAGCAGGGAGAGATCTTTTTCAACCTTTACACCCTGGTGGATAAAAAGGGTGGCATCCCCACCGTCATCTACAATCAGATCGGGGCCGGAACCGTCAGGCCAGATCAGGGCCTGTTCCGTACACCACCAGAACTCTTCCATGGTTTCCCCTTTCCATGCAAATACGGCGGCAGTTCCTTTTTCCGCAATGGCTGCTGCTGCATGGTCCTGGGTGGAAAAGATATTACAGGATGCCCAGCGGATATCGGCGCCCAGTTCATACAGGGTATCGATAAGCATAGCTGTCTGAATGGTCATGTGCAGACTGCCCATGATTTTCAGGCCTTTCAGGGGTTTTTCCTGGCCGTATTTTTCCCGGATAGCCATGAGCCCGGGCATTTCCTTTTCAGACAATTGCATGTCCTTGTGGCCGTCGTCGGCCAGGGAAATATCTTTGACCTTGTATTTCAGGTCAAGGTCAAGAGCTATGAAATCCGGAGATTTGCTTTGCATTGTAGAACTCCTTATTTATTAAATTTTATATATAATCAAAATATGTTGTTTTGTTTTAAAATACAGAGCTTTATCCCTATGGTACGCCAAAAGGAAAAAGGCCGCCTGACACGGTTATCGTTTCCTGTTCAGGCGGCCTTGTCTTAACGCTTTAAGGTAAAGCTCCGGTGCTTATAAGCCGGCCAGAGTTTTGATCTGATCGGCCTTAATGGTTCTCTCCCAGTAAAAATCGGGATCCTTACGACCAAAATGACCATAGGCTGAAGTTTTTCTGTAGATGGGTCTGAGCAGGTCAAGTTCTTCAATGATAGCGGCCGGTCTCAGGTCAAAGACTTCCTTTACAATGTCAGTCGCTTTGGCTTCGGAAATTTTACCGGTGCCCATGAAGTCCACCAGCAGAGATACGGGCTCTGCCACACCAATCGCGTAGGCTACCTGGACTTCACACTTGTCGGCAAGTCCTGCTGCAACCAGGTTTTTGGCGACATAGCGTCCCATGTAAGAGGCTGATCTATCCACTTTTGAGGGATCTTTTCCGGAGAAACATCCGCCGCCGTGGCTTCCCTGTCCGCCGTAGGTATCAACAATGATCTTACGTCCGGTAACGCCGCAGTCACCCATGGGGCCGCCAACTACAAAGCGTCCTGTGGGGTTGATGAAAAAACGGGTGTCTCCATCCATCATGTCTTCGGGAATAACTTTTTTGATGACTTCCTTGATCACGGCAGCTTTAAGATCATCATGGGTGACATCAGGGGAATGCTGAGTAGAGACAACAACCGTATCTACACGTATGGGTTTGCCGTCCACATATTCAATGGTTACCTGGGATTTTCCGTCAGGTCTGAGGAAATCAAGGGCGCCGTTTTTACGGACCTGGGTCAGACGTTTGGTCAGACGATGTGCATAGACAATGGGCATAGGCATGAGTTCTTCGGTTTCGTTTGTGGCAAAACCAAACATCAGACCCTGGTCACCTGCACCCTGTTCTTTGTACAGGCCGGCGCCTTCATCAACACCCTGGGCAATATCTGCGGACTGCTGATCAATACTGGTGATCACAGAGCAGGTCTGCCAGTCAAACCCCATGTTGGAGGAGTTATACCCAATATCTTTGATGGTATTTCTGACCACTTCAGGAATATCTACGTAACAGTCTGTGGTGATCTCTCCGGCTACCATTGCCATACCGGTTGTAACCAGGGTTTCACATGCCACGCGGCAGTTTTTGTCTTCTGCCATAATCGCGTCCAGAATGCTGTCTGAAATCGCATCAGCAACTTTATCCGGATGACCTTCGGTAACAGATTCAGATGTAAAAAGGGATGAATTCTTCTCTGACATGATGTCTCCTTCTAATTAGGGTAATTTTATATACATTTGATAGTTTTATATAATCAAAACACTTGAAATTTATCTTCACACTAATAGGCATTTATTCCAATATTGTCAATGAAAACAAAAAATATATCAATATATGTTCATATTCGTATAACCCATCAGAAATCCCTTGACAATCAACCAGGACCTTTTATGATGCAAAGGCAATCTTTAACCTTAAAACACTAAACTTTGGAGATCATATGTCCAGCACCAGAATTACTGGTATCGGATCGGCATTGGTAGATGTACTCATCAATGAAACCGATGAATTTTTGCAAGACCTTGGCAAGGAAAAAGGAGGAATGACTCTGGTGGACCCGAGCGTTCATCAGACCATTTTATCCAAAACAGACCAGACACCAATTGTTGTCCCGGGCGGTGCTGCCTGCAACACGATAGTGGGGGTTGGAAAATTGGGTGGCCTTGCCAGATTTATCGGACGCAGGGGATCAGACGCAGATGGTGAAGATTTCGAAAGCCAAATTGTTGCCTGCGGTGTAGAACCCAGACTTTCCACCTCCGCCACCCCGACCGGTAAAGTGGTTTCCGTCGTCACTCCGGATGCCCAGCGTTCCATGTTCACAGATCTCGGAGCATCAACGGAAATGGACCCCGCATCCATCACTCCGGATCTTTTTGAGGATACTGCCATTGCCATGGTTGAAGGCTACCTGCTATTTAATCCGGATCTCATGACGGCTGCGGTAAAAGCTGCAAAGGCTGCCGGTGCACTCATTGCCCTGGATCTGGCTAGTTTTGAAGTCGTGGAAGCCTCAAAGGCCATTCTACCGGATTTAATCAAAGAGTATGTGGACATCCTTATTGCCAATGAAGACGAGGCAAAAGCCTACACCGGGCACTCAGACGAAGCCGAGGCTCTGGCAGTATTGTCTCAGAACGTGACATACGCCATTCTCAAGGTGGGAAAAAGAGGCAGTTATGTCTCGTTCAAAGGGCAAACCACCCGGATCGAACCTTTATCAGGAGATGAACCGGTTGATACCACAGGCGCCGGAGATCTCTGGGCTGCCGGTTTTTTATACGGGATTGCCAACGGACTTTCCATTGAAAAATGCGGAGCAATAGGATCGGCATGCGGATATGAGGTCTGTCAAATCATGGGGGCCCAAATTCCGGAAAACGGGTGGGAAAGAATTCGTGCGATTATTTAAAGTGTAAGATACTAAGATTTAGTATTTATACTAAGATCTAAGTACGAAGCATCATAAAACCATCAATTTTATAGATTTTTTTTCCCAAAATTCATGTTAACAGGGGATTGTTTTAACAATCCCCTGTTTTAGTCTTGACCTGGCAGGAACATTGGGATACGCATAGAAAACCAAGGAAAAAAATCCTTATAATTTGTGTACGAAATAGTCGGGGGGATAACTACGGTTATGTTCGCCTGGAACACCCTGTATTTAAGGCGAAATGCACAGCCCTCCGGATCACGGGTAAAATATACCGAAATGAAACCTACCCAGATAATTATAGCCGGGTCCCAGCGTTTATTCAGGGAAAGCTTGAGCAATTCGTTCAAGTATTACGATCACCTCACAGTTCAGGAGGAGGCGAATTCCGGCAGCTCAGCTATTGCAAAGGTCACTGCCCTTTGCCCAGATATTGTGATCCTTGATACGAATCTGCCGGATATGGACGGGCTGGAGGTAGTCCAGTGTCTTATATCAAAGATTCCAAAGATCAAAATAATAGCCCTTTCAGAAGTTGCCGTACCCCACTATGTCGGGAATATGATCAATAAGGGGGTTTCCGGGTATCTTCTCAAATCCTGTTCATTGGGCGAACTGGTCGATGCAATTCATATGGTTGTCTCAGGGCAGATCTATCTCAGCCCGGAGATTGCAGGTTTGGTTGTCAAAACCATATCAGCCTCAATGCCCAGGGATCCTATATTCACCCTTTTATCCCAAAGGGAAAGGGAGGTCCTCCAGCTCATTGCCGAAGGGCATAGCCCCAAAGAAATTGCCAAAAAATTATTCATCAGCCCTAAAACCGTTCAAATACACCAGACACACCTGAAACGAAAATTAAACAGGACAAACACGGCTGAACTGACGAGATACGCTGTGGCAAAGGGAATCACGTCGCTTGATTTTTTTGTCAGACATCCCCCAAACCCAAATTAAATATAGGTAGCAGAACTCGTCCACCTAATTTTATTAATCAGATAGGTGTTCGTTCTTAATAAAATAGGCATTTCCCCGATTGTTTTCTTTGCTTTTATGGTGTTAATTGAAACCAGCTAAAGAAATATGACAGAGTCCGGATCATTCTGGGCACCTCCGCTGATCATTTTTCGCAACGGTCAGGCAGGGACGGCGGCTCTCTGTCTGACCATCTACTTACCGATAGTGCAGGAATGCCACAGCACTTGATGACATTACCAAAATCTGACTTTACATTTTCCGGCTTTATCCCGCACCACAGGACGATAAAGGAGACAGGCTTATGAGAGGATTTTTATTTGTATTTTTTTTAGCACTGACATTAACAGGAACCTGCCTCGCAGGGGATCTGCCGGCAACCGCAGGTACATACTATGACACGGCCACAGGTCATAAGTATATCCAGAATGAAGATCAAACTTATTCTGAGTATTCCAAAAGGGGGGAATTGCTCAGATCGGATGTGCCCAATACCCAACCGCTGCTGACCACGGGAAAGCATGTCCTGGAAGTTACGCCGGAACATTTTCTGGTTTACGAAAAGAAAATTGCGCAAACTCTGGTTCAGAAGGTGGCGGTTGCCTCAGCAAGTCATCCTGAGGGCTGGCAGTGCAAGGGCCTGGTGGTATCAGCGGCGGCGGCTTACGAACCTGCGGAATAATCCTGGCGCATCCACAGGGGGTGGGGATGTCTTGGGAAAACAAGGAGGCAAAAAATAACGAGTAGTACCAACGGATCAGCACCGCAGGGGGGTGAGGTGCTGATCCGTTTGATTTACCGGATTAAAATATCCGAAATTTAAAGCAGCTTAGGAATCGTTACAAAATAACTTGATCTAAATACCCTGAAGGGCAGAAACTTGTTTCCAAAACCCCTTAAAAACTGCTTAAAGCGGCGGGTATTTTGAAAACAAAAGATCAAGTAAT
>PIVQ01001573.1 GCA_003354055.1 Desulfobacteraceae bacterium
TCATGGTGGCCATGGCGGTTCTGGCCATTGTCCTGGCCACCCTTTTCAAGCTCCAGTCCTCGACCATTGCCCTGTCCGAAGCCGCGCACTTCAAATCCCTGGCGCAGGTATTGGCCCGGCAGCAGATGGCAGCCCTTGCAATTGCCGACTATGATTCTGATGAACTGTCCAAAGAGTTTGAGGATGAGTACGAGGGTTATTCCTGGTCCTGTGAAGTGGAGACAGGAGCGGATGCTGCGGAATGGGATGAGATGCTGTCCGAGGAGCAGGCAGAGAAACTCAAAAAAATCAGCCTGACCATTTACAGTCCCGGGCAGGTGCGCAGCTTTACCCTGAAGACGTGGCGGTATATTGATGAAGAGTAGAGGGATTTACAATCCCAAAGGCTTTAGAGGGATTTACAATCCCAGAGGCTTTAAAGGGAAAAATAATCCCCGGGGCTTTACTCTGGTGGAGGTGCTGGTGGCGCTGGCCATTTTTTCAGGGCTGATGCTGACCCTGTTCTCCTCCTTTAATGCCTTTATGTCTTCCAGCGAGATGATCCGGGACCGGCAGGATAACGGGCAGACACTGGGACCTGGGATAAACACCATGATCTCGGATCTTGAGCAGATCTTTATCCTTCAGCCCCCTCAGTTTCAGAATCCGGAAAAGAACGATGCCGCTGAAGCGCAAAAGCAGTTTCAATTTCTGGCAGAGCAGGATCAAGCCGAGGGCCGGACGGTTTCGATCATAAGTTTTGCCAGCCTGAGCCCTGTTCAGTTTGCCTCCCCCCAGGGGATGTCTCCCGGGATTACCCGCATCACCTATTATGTCCATGCCCATGGAGAGCGTCTGGATCTTCACCGTGCGGATCAGCCCG
>PIVQ01000746.1 GCA_003354055.1 Desulfobacteraceae bacterium
GAATTTAAAGAAGAAAAAGATCCATTTAAAATAATTTGAGGATAAAGGATATGTCAAAACCAGATATTGCCACCCTTGTAAAACTTCAGGAAGCTGAAACAGAAGTTGTCAGGCTTCAGGAAGTGCTTGAACGTGTAGAAAAAGAGAAAAACAAGCTGGCATCCAGGTTGAAGCAGTTTGAAGCCGCCCTGAACGAGAATCAGGAAGAGTTGCAAATGGCACAGAAATCCTGCCGGGATTCGGAACTGGAAATTCAGATCGTTGACCAGCGGATCATCAAAAGTAACGAGAATCTCCGCAACGTGACAACCAATAAGGAATACCAGGTGCTGCTGCGGGAGGTGGATGACAACAAAAAACGAAAAGATGCCCTGGAAACTGAACTTCTGGAATTTATGGATGAACGGGAAAAATCAGAAGGTATTGTGACGGAAAGTCAAAAAGAGTTTCAGATGCTGGAAGAGAAGATCCGAACAGACCAGGGAGAGATTGAAAAGCAGTCCACCGAAGACCGGGCGCTATTGACCGAATACCTGGAACGCCAGGATGAGATCGGCAAAAGCATGGATCCCAAACTAATGGAACGGTTTCGAAGGATATCCAAGATGAATAACGGGTCTGCAGTGACCCCGGTAAGTGATGAGGTGTGCTTGGGATGTTTTATGAACATTCCGCCACAGATGTATATTGAGGTGCAGCGGGGCAATGATTTGATTGCATGTCCCCAGTGCAGCCGGATTCTTTACCACGAAAAAAGAAAATAAAATTTCGGTCTGACCGGAACAAACGATCGCTGGGTGACAAGATCACCTGGAGGAAAGTCCGAACACCACAGGACAGGACGCTCCATAACGTGGAGTCGCGGTGACGTGAAGGAAAGTGCAGCAGAGAATAGACCGCCAGGGTGCCGGTAACGGTATTCGGGTAAGGGTGAAACGGTGCGGTAAGAGCGCACCAGTTTTCCAGGTGACTGGAAAAGCTTGGTAAAC
The DNA here is from genome assembly GCA_003354055.1 of Desulfobacteraceae bacterium. The sequence continues at coordinate 990 of PIVQ01000746.1, forward strand.
CCCGTCCGGTGCAAGACCAAATAGAGAAACGCTTGAGGGCTGTCCGCCCGAAGTTTCCGGGTAGGTTGCTTGAGGTGTATGGCAACATGCATCCTAGATGAATGATCGTTGACCTGAGTTCGGGTAACCGGTTCAGGTAACAGGATTCGGCTTACGGGCCGGTCAGGCCGAAATTTTTTTTATTTGAAGAAGACGAACCTATGCTTGAGATCTGTGATATTTCTTTTAAGGAAAAGGCAAATATTTTTTCCTTAGAGTATTTAAAATGCATTCTATTTATTAACAATCTTGAATCAGATGAGTATCTTTTCACCAAAAAGCTCTACTCAAAATTAATCACCACTTCTCATATTCTTGAGGATTTCTTAGACTTTCACGGTGCCAAAAAAAACAAGGACTGGTTATTTTACAGGGAACTGAGCGCCACCATCCGCCATCTTTCACTGGCCTGCTACTCCCAGCGCCATACCCTGAACCGGTTTAAATTTTATCACCTTGAAAACGGCAATCACGACATGTTTAAGCTGGAGGCCTTAGATACCCTGAAGATTATCCAGGATTCCATAAAGCTTGCCGTTCCCGTGATTCTGGATGAAGCAAAACGGCTGAATATCACCATTCCCCAATCCGGGTACGACTTAAGCTATTTTCCTGGAATTTCTTCAACAGAACAGCTGGAGCCTAATATAGACGACACCATGGTCAAGGCACACCAGCAAAAGAATTTGACTCGGATTGCAAGTGAATTCCTTGAGGTCATCAAAGATTTTGAACAATTTGCCTTTTACGAACGCTACGACCTTAGGACAATAAACGAACTGGTTCCGGAGAAAATCAATGAAGTGACCATCCGGCATTTTGAGATGAAGATCCACAATATCCAGTCCTCCTTTGATTCCTATGTGGTCAGTACCCAGTATTCATCTGAAATCGAAATTTTAAACCAGCTCAGAAGCCATTTCTCAATAGTCTTTCACATCCTCCAGGTCATGGGCCGGCTGCTCCATTTTTACGAACGTCATCTCTATGATACAGGGTTCAAGGATGTGTACAAAAACATGGGTCTTGCCCTGTCAGACCTGATTGATCCGGATGTCCTCCTTGACCGGGCGGTGAATTACTGCCTCTTTTATGCCGGTAAGTTTTTGTCTTCGGGCAAAGAGGTGGCTTCCCGGATTTTAAATGAAAACATGGAGACATCCGCCATTGAAGTGGGTATTCCCAAAGATCGGGGCTTCCATAGCCGGCCAAGTCTTCTGGTTGCAAAAATAGTTCAGCATTACGGCGGAGAGGTCAATCTTCATGTGGGTGAAGATACGTTTGATGCCTCTTCTGTCCTTGATATCCAATGGGCCGGTGGCAAAATCAAAAAAGAAGAGGTCGAGATGGTAATCTTTACCGGAGATTCCAGGGCCTTGAACGATCTTGAGACCCTGGCCGGGGTCAACTACGGGGAAGATCACATGGGTAAGGGGATTCCTCTGCCAAAAGAGTTAAGTTATCTGATTTAAAGGTGATATCAGGTATGGGATCCGAAGAGAAGAAATTCAGACATTTTGCCGTGATTGTTGCCGGGGGCAAAGGCCTTCGCATGAAGTCGGACCGGAAGAAACAATATCTGGTTATAGACAAAGTGCCGGTGTTGATCCGTTCTCTTTTGGTGTTTGACCATCATCCCCGGGTGGATGAGATCATCTTAGTCGTACCTGAAACCGATATGACATTCTGTCGGGATACCCTGATTGCACCCTTTAACATCGCAACTCCCCTACATCTGATTTCTGGAGGAATCACCCGCCAGAATTCCGTGACCAACGGACTTGACAAGATAATTACTCTTTGCGGCACACCCAAAGAAACTCTGGTCCTGGTCCATGACGGGGTCCGTCCCTTTGTTGAGCCTGACCTTGTGGATGCATGTCTGGACAAGGCAGCAGAGGTCGGTGCCTGCATTCCGGCACTTGCCATCACCGATACCATAAAAAAAAGTATGGACGGCAGGCAGATAACTAATACTCTTGACCGGAGTCTGCTTTATCGAGCCCAGACTCCCCAGGTATTTCGCCTTGACCTGTTATTATCAGCCATTACCCATGCAAAGAAAACCGGGTTCTCAGGAACTGATGAAGCTTCTATGCTGGAGCATGCCGGAATTCCGGTTCATCTGGTTCCCGGTAACCTGTTCAATATCAAATTAACCACCCGAGGGGATCTGGATCTTGCCGAATTCCTATTGGATCGCAACAACAAAACCGATTGTTCTTAAATATCTTCCGGGATACGGATGCCGTATCTCTTTATCCGCTTCCAAAGAGTTACCCTGCTGATGCCCATCTCGCGTGCAAGTTTGGATTGATTCCCCCGGGTGGATCTAAGTAAATCCAAAAGCTTATCCCGCTCGGATTGTACTTTGGGGGCTAAAGGCCTTTCTTTGTTGAAATTCAAGTATTCATCCCTGATTTTCGGCGGAATATGTTTTGCTTCAATCCTTCCTTCTGAGCAGAGGACAAAGGTATATTCTATAACATTTCTTAACTCACGGACATTCCCGGGCCA
>PIVQ01001574.1 GCA_003354055.1 Desulfobacteraceae bacterium
GTAAAGTTTTCGGATCCGGTCGGACTCCTGGTCCGCCGCATAGTTATCAGCCTCTGCAATGAGCTGGCGCCGTTTCTTTTCTTCGGTGGCTTCCACCAGCTTGTCTCCGAACCGGGTTTCGTTGAGCACAAAACTGACCACCTCAATGCCGTATTTGCCTTCTAGGGTGGGGCCGTTTTTATTGATGGGCCGGTCTTTCAGTGCCTTGAATATTTCCTCTTTGATGGTTTCACGGTCGGAGATCAACTTGTTGACCTTTTCCCCCTGGAGGATATCCTTGGAAATACCGTCAAAATCCCCCTGAAGCAGAATTTCGGGGGAGAGATTCTCTATGCCCCATTTCTTCAGGTCCTTTATCTTGAAAGTCATGAGTGCCGAGGTCCACAGGGCCACGTTTTCCTGGGAAATAATTTTAATGGGGGCTGATGAGCCTCCCAGGTACATGTTCTGGTTCATCAGGGGAACTTCTTTTTCCAGTTTTGTGAAAAAGGGAAGTCTGTAATGCCATCCCACATCAACAATGGCCTCGCGTTTACCCCCGAATTGCTCCAGAATAACGGCATAGTTGAGCTTGACCTTGTAGATCACCTGGGTGGAATAAACAATGGCTGCCAAAGAGTAAAACAGCGCGATGATGAAGAAGATAAATGCGGTTCGCCTGGCCATCGTAATGACCCGGGCCCGCTGTAGAAAAACCTGAGACTGATCAGTCATACCTGCTCCTTTCCCGGAATAAAGGACCTAAGGATCGGCTCCAAAATTACTTGATCTTTTGTTTTCAAAATACCCGCCGCTTTAAGCAGTTTTTAAGGGGTTTTGGAAACAAGTTTCTGCCCTTCAGGGTATTTAGATCAAGTTAT
>PIVQ01000109.1 GCA_003354055.1 Desulfobacteraceae bacterium
TGGTTTGTGAGCATTTATAATGGATGGATTGGGCTAAGGATCGGCTCCAAAATTAAGGTACAGGTGTAATGAAGTTCTTAAAGAAAAAAATCTCCACCCCGGTTTCCCCTCTGATGATGGTAGGGGTATTGGTGGTCCTTTTGCCGGTGTTTACCTTTATGACGCTGGACCGCATGGAAAAGAATGAGGAACACATCCGGGAACGCTTTCTGGTCAGGGGCATTTCCCTGATCCGGACCTTTGAGGCCGGGACCCGGACCGGCATGCTGACCATGCAATGGGGGGGGCAGCGGATTCAGGCCATGCTGCAGGAAACTGCTGTTTTGGATGATATCACCTATATCATGATTACTGATTCAAAGGGGAGGATTCTCGCCCACAGCGATCCCGCTCAGGTGGGAAGCGTGTATAAAGGATTACCGGATATCACACCCATCACCCGGGAGATGCGTCGTGTATTCAATCGTACCCGTCAGGTGGATGGTGACCCGGTCTTTGAGGTGTACAAGCGGTTTGCTCCCATGACGATCGGGTTCGGAGGGCGTCATTCAGGCATGCACAATATGCACAACGGGGATAGCGATGATTTGCCCTGGGGAAAGTGGAAGAAAGGCGGTCCCGGGTGGAAGGAATTCTCCCCCGGATTTTTTCAGCAGGAAGAGCATTATATTTTTGCCGGGTTGTCCATGTCCCGGGTTGAAGAACTTCAGAAACACAAGACCCGTGCGATCATTGGCCGGGGGGTCCTCTTCTTTGTTCTCGGATGCGCCGGTATCATTGTTTTGTTTGCCTTCCAGGCTTATCGGTCTGCCAAAACCTCTCTGGAACGGGTGACGGCCTTTACGGACAATGTGGTCCAGAATATGCCGTCGGGCCTGGTGACCCTTGATTTTGACTATAAGGTAACCTCTGCCAATAGGGCTGCCAGAGATATTTTAGGCGCCCTGCCGGAAAAAACCTATCCCCAGATGATTCAACTGGCCTTGGAAATGAAGGAATCTAAAGCGGTTATCGGAAGGGAAGTGGCCCTCCGGGGTTCTGAAGCCGCAGAACTTCGGCTGGATATGACCGCTTCTCCTATTCTGGATGACGAGGAACTTATCCAGGGATTTATCTTTTTGTTTCGGGATCTCACTCAGCTTGAGGCCCTGAAAAAAGAGGTGGAAACCAACCGCCGCCTGGCAGCCATCGGAAAACTGGCCGGCGGTGTGGCCCATGAAATAAGAAATCCCTTAAGTTCCATCAAAGGTTTTGCCACATATTTTGCCAAACGGTATGAAAATGAGCCGGATGATGCGGAAACCGCCCAAATCATGGTTCAGGAGGTGGAACGGATCAACCGCTCCATCACCCAGTTGCTTGAGTTTGCCAAACCCATGGCAGTGGAGGAAAAGCTGGTGGAACTCCATCCCCTGGTCCGCCATTCCCTAAAGCTTGTCTCCCATGATCTTGAGAAGAAAGGTATTACCTCTAAGATTCGGGTGGAGACCCGTCTTGCGCAGATAAAGACAGACCCGGACAGAATCAATCAGGTATTGCTTAACCTCTATATGAATGCCATCAATGCCATGGCTGACCAGGAGGGTAAACTCATTGTTGAGGTAACTGACGATAGTGAGGGGAACAGGGTGGAAATTCGGGTAGCTGATAATGGATGCGGCATAGAGGCTAAAGATTTAGAAGAGATATTTGACCCCTATTTTACCACCCGCCCGGACGGCACCGGCCTGGGGTTGTCCATTGTGCATAGAATCGTTGAAAATCTTCGCGGTGAGATTCGGGTAGAATCAGAGCCGGGCAAAGGGACCTGTTTTATTGTAAGCCTTCCCGGTGAAGGCGCTGTGCTCGACTCTAAGTCTGATAATGAGGAATAAAGGATAAAAAATATGACTGCAAATGCTGTGCTGGTTGTGGATGATGATGCGGCCCATGCCCGGATGCTCAAAACTCTGATGCGGGACTGGGGATATAAGATCCATCTGGCAGATGACGGGGATGTGGGCGTTGATATGGTCAAAGCCAGGCCCTTTGATCTGGTCCTTATGGATATGAAAATGATCAAAATGTCCGGTATGGAAGCCCTGCAGCAGATCCATGATTACAATCCGTCTCTGCCTGTGATCATCATGACGGCCTACTCCTCGGTCGATACAGCCGTGGATGCCCTTAAAATCGGTGCCTATGATTACCTTACAAAGCCTTTGGATTTTGACAAGCTCCGGCTGACCATCGACCGGGTATTTGAGCGGTTGCGGTTGAAAACTGAAAACCGGTCGTTAAAACAACAACTGGAACAAAATGTCTTCCGCCATGATATAATGGGTAAAAGCGTAGCCATGCAGTCACTGCTGGATACCATTACCATGGTGGCCCCGACAGATGCCAATGTCCTGGTATGCGGGGAATCCGGCACCGGAAAGGAACTGGTATCCGCAGCCCTCCATTACAACAGCCTGAGAAAAGATGCTCCCTATATCCGCATCAATTGCGCAGCCATCACGGAAACCCTTCTGGAATCCGAATTGTTCGGCCATGAGCGCGGGGCCTTTACCGGTGCGGACAAAAAGCGGAAGGGCAAGTTTCTGATGGCAGACAGGGGCAGTATCCTTCTGGATGAAATCGGTGAGATGAGTCTTGCCATGCAGGCCAAGTTGTTGAGGGTCATCCAGGAAAAGGAGATCACCCCTGTGGGATCGGATATGACTATTTCCGTGGATGTACGGGTCGTTGCCGCCACCAACCGGGATTTAAAGGTCATGTCAGCCAATAAGGAATTCAGGGAGGATCTCTACTACCGCCTGAACGTGGTGAGAATTGATATCCCGTCCCTGAGACGGCGTCCTGAAGATATTCCCGAGCTGGCCATTCATTTTCTGGAAACTTTTTCCAAAAAGAACAAGCGGGATATCCAGGGATTTACCCCCAATGCCATGGATACCCTGATCCGGTATGCCTGGCCCGGCAATGTCAGGGAGTTGATGAATGCCGTGGAAAGAGGGGTGGTCCTGGCCAGAACCGACTATATCAGAAGGGCGGATCTCACATTCATATCCGAAGACGAGCTTGCCCCCCCGGCCCCGGACCAGAACCTTGAGAATATCAGTCTGTCAAAAGTCGAGGAAAAGGCCATTTTATCCACTCTTGCCTCAGCCAAGGGCAATAAAAGCGAAACCGCCCGCCGCCTGGGAATTACCCGGAAGACCCTGCTGAAAAAACTCAAGCAATATGGAAAGGACTCGCAATGAACGATCTCGACTTGAATCAAACAATATCCCTTGACCCTGTCGTCACGGCAGCGGTCCTTAAAATAGAGGAATTCATCACCCAGACCACTGGCCAGGCTCCCACCTCAAAAGAGATGTCAGATGCCCTGACCCGGTATTTTGTGCTTAATGAGATTCTGGAGTTTATTAAGATGTCCAGGGAGGAGGGAGAGTAACAGCCATTATTCTTTTTCGGTAAGTCTGGCCTTTAACGAACTATGAACCAAGAACAGCCCAACAAACGGGATGCTTTCCGAAAGGATTCGATTGCCTTGAAATCCGAATGAGAGTGCAAAGGCAATAGCCGAAGCCGCTAAAAGGAAAAAGGAGTACTTTTTTATGGTTTTCTTATCAGGCGATTCAACGCCGATAAATCCTTTTGAGCTAATCAATGTTGATATCACGCCGATGCCGATAACCCAGATCAGTACGCCTGAGGCCTGGAGAGAGTCGTATATTTGGTTGAGCCACCATTGATGGGTAATAAAAGCCAGACCGCCGCTGAACAGATAGAGGTTGATTCCCAGAAAGATACGATTCAAGAGTAACTTCCTGTAAAGAAACACAAGAATTACAGCAAGAGCAACAAATCCGCTGAGGACAAAAGGGCCTTCCCAGTTCATTGGAATAGATTTGTCGATGAAGCTGACTGATATGAGAAAAACGATTAAGGGAACGGTTTCCAGAATGTTCAGCATTTTAATACCTTATTTGTCTAAGAATTCCCTCGGTATGCCCACAAGAGTCCGAGGCCGGCAGGGTGCCGAAAAAAGCCACACCCTGACCGGATAATGATATGAATTCCCGGAAATGTAAACGAAAATAATATTGAAAATTAATAAGTACGAGAGTGGGTGGACTGGCGGAGAGTCTTGAATGTAAATTAAAATACCCACTCTCTTTTTTGACAGGCAGAGCCCTCTGATTTTCGGGTGTGGGGTGGGCTCTATCAATGCTTAATCTTAGCCAATACCTCAGGCGTAGGCTTGGGTAATCCTGCAATTTTCCACGCAGTAACCGGGTCTGGGAATTGTTCGTATTGGCAGGTTTTGGCCTGGCCCACGTTTTTGCAGACCGCCCGGATAATGGGAAAGGCCTCAAACCGTTTGTAGTAGTCTCTTACAAATTTTAAGATATCCATTCGCTCCGTGCTCAGGGGGCATTCCCGGGATACCCCTTCAATATCGGCCAGGGCACAGGCTGTTTCTTCGGTCCAGGATTCGGGATCAGCTAGGTAACCGTCCGGATCCAGGTTTAGACTTGCGGTATCCAATGTGCTCATGAGTTGCCTCCTTTGAAGCCTAAATTATCCTTGAGTTGAAAGATCTGGAGTCCCAGGCCGATACATTGATTGCCGTCCATGCATAGGGCGGCGTCTTCGGGATCAACATAGGTGGAAAGTTTCCGGTTGCCGTGTTTGAGTTGAACTATCCATGCCATGTTGTCCGGATCAAAGCAGGTTTTTATATTTACCCCGCATGCCCCGACATCGGGATATACGGATCTGATGGTTTCGCATAGTTTTTCTGGTGTATACATAAGTCTTACCTCTCTGAATTCAGAAGGTTACGACATAATTGTCGGTAATAAACCAAGGTAATGCAGAATGGAACAAAGTAAATGTTAGGCTATAAAAACTTTTGGGGTGGGGGATGTTTATAGATCAGGAATTGGCAAACGCCTTAAGGGTATTTCCGGTGAGGCGGTACCCCACCCATTCATTTAAAGGTTTTGCACCGATTGAGTTATAGAATTGTATGGCGGGTTCATTCCAGTCAAGAACACTCCACTCAAAACGTCCGCAACCGGTATTGACGGCAATTTGGGCCAAATGCTTTAACAGAGCCTTGCCGGCACCGGTTCCGCGGCTTTCAGGTGATATATAGAGATCTTCCAGGTATAAACCGTTTTTACCCAGCCAGGTGGAGTAATTAAAGAAGTAGACTGCAAACCCAACAGGCGTATCACCCTTGCTGCAGATCACGGCGTGGGCAGTGGCTCTTTCACTGAACAGAGAGTTCTTTATGTCCTCTTCCGTTGCAAGCACCTCATGAACCGCTTTTTCATAGAGTGCAAGTCCTTTGACAAAGTTTAATATCAAGGCTGCATCTTCGATGGTTGCTTTTCTGATGTTTATGTCATTCATAGGTGAATTGCCGCCCGGATCAGAATCTTTCAATGAGCTTGTTGATGATAAAGGTACTTTCTCTCATGGCCTGTTCGCTGAAGGGGCCGAACCAATTTGCAACCTCGTTGAACTGAGTGATAAATCCGGGTTTATCGTTATTCTCCAGCATATCCAGGTGGCGGCTGAGAGATTCAATATACTCTTTTAGCAATTGGCGGCGTTCCTTTGTGGCAAAAATGATTTCCGCGTACAGGGCTGAATCCTGGGCAAACAGCCGGCCGACCATACCCAATTCCAGGCGGTAGATGGGGCTGGAAAATTCCAGGGTCCGTTCCAGCCGGATATGTCGCTGGTATAGGAAATCCCCGAAACAGAAGGTGGCAAAATGGCGCAGGGCCTGAACGATTTCCATGACATTGTCATGCTCTTCTGCCGAGGCCTGAACGGTTACCGCACCCCAGAGACTCAGTTGCTCCACCAGCCATTGGCAAGCTTTTTCATCCCGTCCCTGGCAGGTCACCATGATCTGTTTATCCAGTGAGTCGGAGGTTGGGCCGAACAGGGGATGAAGTCCTATGACAGGGCCCTTATGGGCCCGGCACATGGCTGCCAGCGGGTCTTTTTTAATGGAAGTTAGATCCGCCATGATGGCATGCGGGGGAATCAGGGGAGCGATGGCTGATATCACGTCACCTGTCTTTTCAATGGGGACGGAGATCAGTGCAAGGTCAACATCCCTGCAGATACTTTCGGCACGATCCCAGTCTTCCCTGTCCAGAGAACGGACCTCGTAGCCGGACTGAGAAAACAGCCTGGCAAAGAGCCCGCCCATCTGACCGGCTCCGCCGACAATAACCACCTTTGCACCGGGGCGGATGCCCTTGTGCTCCATTTTTCGGGTCTGTTTGATTCTGGACTGGCGGAGAATCACTCGGTAAATGTCTTCTAAAAAATCCGGGTCCACCTCTGCCTTTTTTGCCTGGGATCTTAAGCGGTAAATAAGATCCTCCTCCCGGGCCGGGTGGTAGACGGGCATGTTATGGGATTTTTTCAGGGCAACAACCTGTTCCACCTGTGCCTGGCGCCGGGCCAGCAAGGATAGGATTTCAGAGTCGATGCGGTCTATCTCGTCCCGCATGGGGCGGATCTGCTCAAAAAAAATTGTGTTGTCTTTGTCCATAGTATATGTTCTCTTCAGGCGTTGTGGTCCCTGCAAGTGGGTTGCATACCATACAGGATATCAATTTTCAAGAATGATTGACAACATAAATCATGGACACCAAAACAACTCTGGGCTGTCTGGCAGTATTCGGCTCTGCATTTTTCTTCTATCTGGCAACGGTGATAATCAAATGGTCAAGTATGGCAGGATTGTCCATTGATTCCTCTTTATTTACCCTTTCCAGGTTTCTATTCGGCTTCATTACAGTGGTTATTGTCATGGCTGTACGGCGGCAGAAGATAAAAATTGTTAAAAAACGGTATCTCATCGGCCGGGCAGTGGGGAATTCCGTGGCGGTATTCTGTTTTTTCAAGGGGGTGGAGCTGACCTCTGTGGCCCAGGCCAATATCCTCAACATGACCTATCCTCTGTTTATTGCGATTTTTTCTTGGGGTTTTCTTCGGGCCCAGCGGGACCTTGTCTCGGTAGGGATTGTTTTGGTGGCCTTTGCCGGTGTCTGGCTGATTTTATCGCCTGCAAATATGGACTTTAACACCAACTCCTTTTGGGCGCTGGGATCCGGGGTGAGTGCGGCGGTTGCCATCATGTATCTGAACATGTCCCGGAGGGTCCATGATACACAGACCACCCTCTTTGTCATGTTTGGCCTTGGGGGGATCATTGTTTTCTGCCTGTTTTTTAACCAGATGCGGCTGCCGGATTTGGAAGAATTCAAATATCTGTTCGGGTGCTCTGTTATTGCCATTGCCGGTCAATACCTGCTGACCATCGGCTTTAAATATGTGACTGCCATTGAAGGCGGGATCATCTCCTCCACCCGGATTCTTCTGGCTGCCGTCCTTGGCCCGTTCATTGCCATGGATCCAACCCTTTCCCTGACCGGATGGGGTGGGGCCTGTCTGATATTTTTGGGAAATGTCTTTTTGACTGTGAGAAAAGCCAAGGGACAATCGTAGTTGAAGCCTGTGTTACTCTTTGAATGACATGCGATTTTCACCGGCTGAACTCTTTTTTTCCTGTGGATTTTCACCTGCAAATGGTGTAAGGATGAATCGTTGTGTTGTGTTAAACCTCTTCCCCGGATCCGGTGGCACCCGGCGGCACTTGATCTTTAATTGTTGAATTACAGCAGTATTTAGAAAATTTTCATTTCCGGTCCCTGCGGGCACCTTCCCCACGTTAACCGGACAACAGGATGTTTGTAATGGCAGTAACACCTCCCAGGGGGCGGTTGTCCAAACAGCAGGCCGATTTTCCTCCCCTAACACAAATAGGCAGCCCCTTTTTCCAGATGATGATGGATAATTCACCTGATTTGATCTGGGCCAAAGATATGGATGACAAGTTTATTTTTGTGAACAAGGCCAGTTGCGATGTTATCCTCAAGTGTGATTCCACGTCAGAACCCATTGGAAAAACAGATCTGTATTTTGCAAATCGTGAAAAGGAAACAGGGTCCCTCCACACCTTTGGCGAAACCTGTTTGGATTCGGATAAGCTGGTTAAAGATAGCGGGAAGCCCGGACGGTTTATTGAAGAGGGATTTGTAAGGGGCAATTATCTGGTTTTGGATGTGCATAAAGCACCGTTTTATGACGACCAGGGGCAGATGGTTGGGACAGTGGGGTCTGCCAGGGATATTACAGCAGAGCAGGCTATTGAAAAAAAATTGAAAAAAAGTGAAGAACGGTTCCGCAGGATGGCGGACTTTCTTCCGGTTCCCATTGCAGAATTCGACTTTGATTTTAATCTTTTCTATGCCAACCGGGCTGGATTTAACTATTTTGGGTATACCCGGGAGGATTATGAAAAATATCCCAGTGTTTCCCGTCTGGTGCCAAAGTACAAGACCGGCCTGGTGCGATCCTGGGTTGAAGATCTAAGGCAGGGAAAAGAACGCCCTCCCTTTGAGATGCAGTTTGTTAAAAAGGACGGCAGTTATATTTACGGAATGATCAATGCCTCTCCTATTACAGAAAACGGAAAGGCGATCGCCATCCGGGCCTGTTTTACAGATCTTTCCGACCGAAGAACCGCAGAGATTGCCCTGCGGGAAAATGAAACCCGGTTTCGGACCCTGTTCAACGGTTTCAACGATGCCGTTTTTGTCCATCCTTTTGCTGAGAAGGGTTTTAAAAATTTTGTTGAGGTCAATGATGTGGCCTGCGAATGGTACGGATATACCCGTGATGAACTGCTTGAAATGAGTCCTCAGGATTTGATTATGGAACCCGAAGGAAGGGGTATGGGCAGTGCGGAATCGAGAGAAGACCTTAAAATAGTTGGAAAGCGGACCACTGAAACCCTGACCAAAAAGAAAAACAATGAAATTTTCCCTGTAGAAATCTCCTCTTCCATATTTGAATTCCATGGGGAGCAGATGATACTGTCAGCGGTCCGGGATATCACAGACCGAAGGCAGAGTGAAAAAGAACGGGCCGATGCAGTTAAATTTGCAGCAGAACAGGAAAAGTATGCCCTGGTGGGGCAGGTGGCCGGAAAAATGGCCCATGATTTTAACAATATCCTCGGCGGCATCATGGGTAACGCTGAATTCTCACTCATGGATTGCCGGGATCCGGACATAAAAAATACCCTGGAGATTATTCTGGAACAGACCTTGAGGGGAAAAAACCTGACCAAGAACCTGGTGGCCTTTGCCAGGGATCAGGAACCCAAAGAGGAATTTTTCAGCCTCAATGAAAAGCTGGACCTGGTATTGAGCCTGATGAAAAAAGAATTGGAACGGGTGAGGCTGGTCCGCCAGTTTGCCCCGAATCTCCCGGAATTGCTGGCAGATCCGGGGATGATAGAGCATGCCCTGGTTAACCTGATTCAAAATTCCGTCCATGCCATGAGCAAAAAGACCAATCCTGAGCTTCGGATTTCCACGGCCCATTCGGTTAACTGCCTGGTCATTGAGATCGAGGATAACGGCTGCGGTATTCCGGAAGCCTATCATGACCGGATATATGCCCCTTCATTTACCCTTAAGGGCAGCAAGGACATCCACGCAGCCTATGAGGCAGGTATCCGGGGGACCGGATACGGCATGTCCAACGTAAAAAAATATGTCCAGAAACACAGGGGCGGGATTGCCTTTACCAGCAGGGAAGAAGAGGGCACCACCTTTGTTATTTCCATTCCCCTGATCAACAAAGAGCTGACCCACAAGGAAAAGAGCCGGATGGCCAGAAAACAGGTGATCCAGGGAAAAAAGATTCTTTTGGTGGAAGACGAAGAGGCCATCTCAGGGGTTCAACGTAAGATTTTATGCCAGGCCCCCTTTAACCACAGGGTCGTGGTGGCTGCCAGGGGCCAGGAGGCTATTGAGGCCTTTGACCGGGAAGATTTTGATCTGGTCAGTCTGGATTATATCCTTCCGGGCCGGTTGAACGGCATGGATGTCTATTCCCATATCCGGCGGATGAACACCAAAGTTCCTGTGATCTTTCTATCCGGGAATATCGGGTTCCTGGAGTCCATGAAAGATCTTAAAGCCAGGGATTCCAAAATAGACCATCTGTCCAAACCCTGTGAAAATATCGTGTTTGTGGACACGGTAAATGAGTGGCTGTTCAAGATTTTCTCCTGATTATTCCCTGGCCCGTTTCAAAAGCAACCGGGTACAGTTCAGGATATTTTCCCGGGTATACAGGGTGAACTCATCCCTATAGGATGCCTCAAACAGTTCCCGTATCAGTTCATCGTCCGACAGCCGTGTTTTCCGTATTTTTTGAATGATCTTTAAGGTGGTGGTTCTGGCCCGGTCAATGCCCTTTTGAACATCAACGGTGATGGGACCCTGGTGGGCCGGCGCAAGGATCTTCGGGGCAGCCGCTTCAATCAGGCCTATGGTGTTGACATAGGCCCGGGCATCTGTGAAAAACAGGGGCCAGAATGCACGGCCCGGATAATGAAACCCTAAGGAGTCCGAGCAGAACAGGGCCTGGTCCTGCTCCACCCTGGCAATGAGATTGCCAGGGGAATGACCCTCTACCGGAATCAGCGCAAGCTCGGTTCCCCCGCCCAGATCCAGACGGGTGGGGGTCTCAATTGATGTTGTCCGGCGAAGATCCGGGATGGTTTCCAAGGTCGCCCGTCCGGGCGTAATCCCCATTTTTTCCAATCCGATAGACATGAATTTGTCTTCCCTGACCAGGGCAGGGCCTGCCTTTGGATGGGCAACAAACTCCTGGGCGCCGTGGCCGCACACGACCTGCGCATTGGGAAATCGCTCCATCAGACCGGGCAGACCCGTGATATGATCTGAATGGGGGTGGCTGACCACGAGGTAATCCGGGGCAATTTTCAGATCATCCAATTGCCGAATCACTGTGTCAATCATCCCTGAAATTCCAGTTTCAAACAGGGCGGTCTTTTCAGAACCAACAACCAGAAAGAGGTTGAAAAAATAATTGCCCAGTACCTGTATGCGCGGGGTGAGGACCAGGGGAAACTGATCCTCGGGAATATAATGGGGAGTCATAGTATATCCTATTTGTCCTTGAGAGTCTCTTTGAACGGATCCAGTCCAACCCTTTCAATCATTTTGCCCAGGCGTTCGCCTTTTTTTGCATTTTCCTTATAATAGTCTACCACCTGCTCACAGGCAGCCATCACCTGATCATCATCAAGACCTGTGACCAGTTCCTTGGCGATTCTGGGTATCATACCCACATTTCCGCCGATGACAATTTTCCAGCCTTCAGGCAGGCCGATAAGACCTAAGTCTCTGACCCAGGACTCAGAGCAACTCAGCTTACATCCGGAGACCGCCATCTTGAACTTGCCAGGCAGTTCATGGGCATGATAGCGCTCATCCAGTTTCATTCCGATGCCTATGGCATCCTGCTTGCCCAGTTTACAAAAAGTGGTGCCGGGACAGGTTCTGACGGACCGGACACAAAGTCCCACAGCTGCGCCTTTATCCATATTCAGGTCTTCCCAGGCCGAATCAATGTCCTTTTCTTTTAAGCCCACAATGGCCATGCGGGTGGCGCCGGTGATCTTGATGGCCTTGGCATCGTACTTTTCCGATACATCGGCAATCTTTCTCAGTAGTTCCGGTGTAACCAACCCGCAGGGAATATGGGGGGCAATGGCATAGGTTTCATTATCTCTCTGGGGGATGGCCCCTTTTTCTCCAAGTTTCAGCATTATGTTCTCCACAAGTATTGTTAGGGTAAAGTGGTATAAATTATTAATCCTTCAGGGTGTTGTCAAGGCCGGATACAGGACTTGTTCAGGACCAAAGCAGGAAAGTTGGTTTCAGGTAGCTGCCACCTGCCCAAGAGCTATTTTACTTTTTTGCGGGAAATTAAGGGTTGGCAATTTTGTTGGCGGTGGTTTTTAGAAAAATATCAGGCATCTGGCAAGGTAGTTTGCGTTTTTGGCGAAAATAGCTCTGAATCAGGCCTTTTAAAATGGTTTTCTGCCATGGCATGTGATTTGCTTTTACTCTTTTCAAATGTAAATAACAGCCCTAAGGAGCCTCTCATGACTACTATTTTTATCTGGAACAATTGCCAGGTCAGCGCCACATGGAATGCTGCATTGAAGAAGTGCAAAATTAAGGGATCGGATAAATGGTCCCATGCCATATCCGGGCATGCAGCCGTGATGATTTCAGACGATTGGGAAAAACCTATTAAACAGATTGCCCAAACCAAAATCATTCTTGATGAATATGACAAATTACGGGTGGCATGGAACAAAGCAAAAGACGGCTCAGCCGAGCAAGTCGCAGCCCAGGTGAAAATGGAAAAGCAGGGGGCACTCTTTGAAGAGCAGCTTACGGACAAATCTGAATCTTACGTCAGTTTTTTTCCGGATGAGTACAACAGGTCGTCCCATACCTCCACCCCCATTGCCGATCAAATTAAGAAAAAGCTGGGTATAAATATGAGTGTGTCGCACTTTAGAAAAGGACTGACCCACAAAAGTTTCTGGCACGATCTTCTCTGGGAGAATTATGTGCCTGACCATATTATTTTTATACCTGATACCACAGCCCAGAAGCAGAACATGAAAAAAGCCTGGGATCAGCATAAGAATAAAAAAGGCGGAGATATCTCCTATCGTTTTAAGTATAAGAACTGCAGCCGGATGGCCTCCCGGGTACTTATTGCGGGATTCGGCAGTTTGCTTGGCTGGTATTGGTCAGGCAAAGTCGCGGCCAGAAAGATCTGGACTCCCCTCCATGTCAAGCGGCTGGCTAACAATATCGCGACCAAGGTGGATGGGGCAAGAGCCCTGACCTGGAATGAATTTGTGGATGACATGGTCAAAAGAGGGGTTGTACCCCAGGCCAGCGGTCAGAAACTAAAAAAATACAAACGCAGGGCGGGCGTCCGGGGCTCCACTGAGGCCGATGCCCGGTTTACCTATACCAATGGGAATCTCACTGGTAAGGGCGATCAGAATTCCGCTGATTTCCTGGAACCGGTTTTAGGAAAAAAACATGCAAATAATGTGGGGCATATATACGGACTGAGTTATGACTTCACCAAGTCAGCCCTGGAGATTGCCCAGGAGATGGGACTTGCCCAGGCAGACAACTCCGTGAGCGAACCTGAATTATTGGGGGATGATTTCTTTAGCGATGATTTCGACCCGACTGCCGCATCCGGTATCGGGTTTACGTTTTCAGATACATAGCTTGGAATAGTTCGGCTTCATGACGTAACAAAGGGTTTGTGCAAAATTGCACAAGCCCTTTATGTCTTTTGGTACCGGAGGCAAGACGGTAGTGTTAAATATATTTTGCACTTTTGATTTCTGGTCTCAATGTGATCATAGTGTGGAACACTCAAGTTTTCTATCCAAAACACGTTGGCGTATTGCTAATAAAATAATGGTCTCGCGCGGCTTCTAAAAAATCACAATTGAGCCAATAGACCTGTCTTTCACAATAAGACTGCATTTCGATACTATGACATAGCGTAACAAATCCATATAAAAAACCAAAGATGTCTCCAACCATATCAAACCATTCTGCCGGGTTCAGTCCCCCCAAAGAACTCAACAGGCTGATTCCAGCCCCATACCAATTCATTAGCACCCCGAAGATGAGGTTCGCCCAAATATCCCACCCTGATTGGGGCATAAGTTTTGTGAGATCATTAACATGATCGGGTATTTGCGCAAGTTTTGACTCAAGCACCCGAAGTTTTAACAGCTTTTCATATTCACAGGCACATTTCTTTTCTTTCTCTTTGTATGGAAGAGTGAGTTCTTCTTTTAGTTTTTTAAAATCCAGGCGCCGGTTTTCAGGCGGATACCTTTTTAAATCATTGAGTACCCTGAGGATAGCGTTAATGTCTCTATACAAATCGTCTTTTGAATCATCAAAATTCTTTTTTGTTTTTTTAAGTTCCCGATCAATCCTATTTCCATGCCTTTCCATATATTGTCTTATCTGCTTTTCCCAATTTTGGGTACCGGAGTTATCCTTCTTAAACTCCCGTTTTTCATAGAACTTTTTCATGATCTCCTTTGTTTCTGGTGTGATCAACCTTTGCACAGTTTCATTTAAATTTTTGCTGCATTTATCCAAAACTCGGAATTTAGACTTCACTCTATTCAGTTTTTGTAAACGATCTGCATACTTTTGGGTACGTACTGTCTCTCCAATTTTTTTTGCGCAGCGGCATTTATATTTTTTATTTTTTGGAACCACTTTTTTACCATGGTGATGGCAATCGTCAGGTATACACTTGCCGGTCCAACAAAACATGCTTGACCTCCTTGAAAATAGAAATATACAAACGAAGAAATTGGTTAATTGCTACAAATTGACAATTCAATGGGTCAGAATCGAATACTCGTGAAGAGCCTGTTTGGAGTGAGAGTATGATATTATTGATGAATATTCTTTCACCAATTCTAATACAATTTATAAATATAACGCCACCTTTTTTTTGATCACTCCATCCCTTTTTCCAAAAAATATAACCTCGTGAAAGTCCTTGGAACCCAGGCCGATGTGTTCTGGCATATTCATTGGGCTAAATGAAAAAAAGAAGAAGCTTGTCCAGGATATACATATAACCGCTGCAAAGTATCTTAAAAAAGATCCTTTGCAAAACCCTCAAGCTCACTGAGACAGAATCTGGGGAGTTATCTTTTAGGGGTGCGATCCAATGAAATAAGGAAAAGGAATCTTTGGATTAAAAGCCAAGGGGGTATTTTTTTATCGCTTACAATAAGTTTACTTTTTGGTGAGGCTAAATAAAAAAGGCTTTCAGTTGAAAAACTGAAAGCCTTTAAAATTCGTGGTACCGGAGGCGAGACTTGAACTCGCAAGAGCATACACCCGGGGGATTTTGAATCCCCTGCGTCTACCAATTCCGCCACTCCGGCTTGAGACACTCTTTTTTAATGGAAAAGAGCATGTTTGTCAATGGTAATTTC
>PIVQ01001575.1 GCA_003354055.1 Desulfobacteraceae bacterium
TTTATCCCGGTTAAATCTCCTGAAAGCCATTGGGGAATTTTGAGCCTGTCCTGGGACTGGCCCCCGGATCCCACAGACCTGGATCCAACCATTCTTCTGGCCCTGGGTCAGCAGGTGGCGATTCTCATTGAGAATATCCATGCCTTTTCCAATATACGATTTCAACACGACATGCTTCAATCGGTATTCAAAGGGATCTCGGATCCACTGCTCCTCATTGATGAAGACTGCCATATCATCATCGCCAACGAGGGCAGCCGGCAACTTCTCAAAGGGAGGAGCAAAAAGGACAGGGAAGGTGAATTACGCCGCTTCTTAAGCCTTGGAGACGTTCGGAAACCCGGAATCGGCGGATCCGGCATCCTTGAGCAGGTTTCCGAAACAGGCAGGCTGGTAAAGGATGAAATCAGAACCTCTGATAATACCTACTTTGATATTGATCTTTATCCCCTGGCCCGGCAGGGGCAATCCGGCATGAAAATGGTCCTTTATGCCAGGGATATTACCCAGGAGAAAGAGATGCTGGCAAGGATGCACCAGGCTGAACGGTTATCGGCCATCGGTAAGATGGCAGCCGGCATTGCCCATGAGATCAACAATCCTCTCGGGGTCATTCAGGTCTATGCAGATCTTGTCAAAGATACGATTGAAGATCCGGATACGGAAAAGGATGTGGATGTAATCCTCAAGCATACCCGAAGTGCCAAAAAAGTGGTCCAGGATCTTCTGAATCTGGCACGACCTAAAAAAGATCTTACAGGAACCTGTGACATCAACCGGGTAATTGATTCCGAACTTGAGGTATTCAAGGCCCAGGCCACAACCCGCGGGATAAAGATTTCAACGGAATTAGCCTTAGG
>PIVQ01000747.1 GCA_003354055.1 Desulfobacteraceae bacterium
CAGAAGCGCTTTTGCCTTTGGATAGAACGCCTTGTCCCGGCGGAAGGTGAAAATTGCGAAAAGATGGATAATGGCGTTTAGCAGTATTTCTGTCATTTCCCCTGCTTTCTTGCGATAGAATTTTTATTCCCGGCAGCGTCATCCGGTTTGATGCAGGCAATGGCCGATACTATTCCCATTAAGGACAGGACGCGGCTTTTTGTCAAGCAAAGTATGAAAAACCAGCCGTGATCCACTGTCTGCCCCACGATTTATGGATAAAGCCCTTGCTTTCTTACTACACAGAAGAAAATTATTTTATTAAATTATATTTAACGCTTGACTTCTAAAGATTGTTCTTATATTGTGGCTAAATTGTGTTACATTTTCGTAGTACATTAGGTTTCCCTCTCAAGGTGTATACTTCCGACAATAAAAGCGGTCTTACCCCCAAAGTTTGAAACTTGTATTTTTTATTTTTTTTCAGGAGATTGCCAACATGGCTAACGGTATCGTAAAATGGTTTAACGACTCAAAAGGTTTTGGATTCATCGAACAAGAAGGCGGAAATGATGTATTTGTACATCACTCAGCTATCAATGCAGCAGGTTTTAAATCCCTTAATGAAGGGGACCGCGTTTCATTTGATGTTGAAGAAGGACAAAAAGGTCCTGCAGCAGCGAATGTAACTGTTCAATAGTTAACCGTTTTATTTGCTTTAGAAAAAAAGTCATCTAGATGACTTGAGAGATAAAAGACCCTGAACAAGAAATTGTTCAGGGTCTTTCTGTTTTTACGACAGATTCCGGCAACAATTATATTCTGCGATTGAAATTTAATACATCTCCTGATATCTGTTATTTCATTGCTATTTGCGCGTTTTGCAGTTAATTCTCACCCTCTAAGAAGAGAGTTCTGACATGCCGTATTTATCCAAAGACGATCCCGAATTGTTGCAACTGATCAGCGATGAGTCTAACAGGCTTGATAATACATTAAATCTGATCGCAGCTGAAAACCATTCCCCCTTGTCTATATTAGAGGTGATGGGATCAGTGTTAAACACCAAGACCATTGAAGGGTACCCGGGAAATAGATTTCATGCAGGTTGCACGAATGTGGATCGCATTGAGAATTTAGCCATGGACAGGGGGAAATCACTTTTTGGAGCAGAATATATCAATGTTCAGCCCCATAGCGGCACGTCAGCAAACCTGGCGGTTTACTTTAGCGTTTTGAATGTCGGGGATCGTATTCTTTCCATGAGTCTGCCTCATGGCGGACATCTTTCCCATGGGCATTTTGCATCCATTACCGGCAAGTGCTTTGACGTATCACATTATAAATTGGATCCTAAAAGCGAATTGATTGATTATAGTCAAATTCGTGACATGGCTCACTCATTGAAACCCAAAATGATTGTTGCCGGCGCCAGTTCCTATCCAAGGCTGATTGATTATAAGAAAATTTCCAAGATTGCCAAAGAAGTGTCGGCTTTGTTTTTAACCGATATGGCCCATCTGGCTGGGTTGGTGGCAGCAGGAGTGATCCCGAGCCCGGTACCGTATTCCGACTTTGTCACATTTACCTGTTATAAAACCATGATGGGGGGACGGGGCGGCATCATTTTATGCAAAGAAAAATATGGCCATAAAATTGACAGAGCTGTATTTCCGGGTTGCCAGGGGACCAGCGCTGTCAACCTTATGGCAGCCAAGGCATTGATTTTTAAACTTGCCGCTGAAGAGCCATTTATTTCAATTCAAAAAATGACGCTTAAAAATGCAAAAGTGATGGCAGAGGCGTTTATGGAAAAAAAGTACCGTGTCATCTCCAACGGCACTGACAATCATCAGGTATTGATTGATCTTGCGTCTAAAGATATTTCAGGAAAATTAGCTGAAACCTGTCTTGAATCGGCCGGCATTGTTTTAAACCGGAACGTGGTGCCCGGCGATGCAGACAGTCCGGGCAGGATAAGTGGTATCAGGATTGGAAGCGGTGCCGTGTCTGCACGGGGCATGGAAGAACGCCAGGTCCGCCAGATCGTGGATCTTATGGACGTAACGATGATGAACCGTGAGAATAAACAGGTGCTGTCTGAGGTAAAAGAAGAAATACTGAACCTGTGTCAGGCTTTTCCGATCAAAGCATCTATTTAAAGGTCGATAAAAAGATCCAAGTTATTTTGGAGCCGATCCTAAGGAAGAAGAATTATTTTGTTTTGCCAACATGGCACAGAGGTATCTCCTTCATAGGGTTGTTTGGAGTCCACGGCATATTTATACCGAATATAACCGCTGTCGGAGTTGATCCGCACTTTTTCATTGGCAGTAATTTTTCCTTTCCAGATAATATCCCCCCTGTTTCCATCTGTATCAGCCTGATAAATGATTGCCCATCTGTCATCTTGAGCCGGTGCTTTTATCCAGCAGCTATTCGTCTCTGCCTTTACCAGAGTTCCTGTCAACAAAATAACAAACAAGAGCATTGTTGAGATTTTCATTCGTTTCCTCCTTGGTTGCTTTGAAAATTTTACATGCGCTGTCTTTAGGGCAATACGACTTGGATCACTTGCTGAACCAATACCATTTTTTAAGAGGGGTGAAAACCACATTTCCGGGAAATGTCCGGGCGCGCTTGCCCTTTGTCCAAATTGTTGGTATTTATGGTGTTTTAGGAAGGTAAACAAGATGAAGTAGGGGTGAACGATGTTTAATAGTGTGTCGGATGTTCAGGAGCGGTTGGAAGCCACGGGATATATCCCGTCACAGGAAATTGCCACCATTATTTATTTGGCTCAGGAGGCTGAAAAGCCAATATTGGTGGAGGGTCCGGCCGGTGTTGGGAAAACGGAACTTGCCAAAAGCATCTCCCTTTGTCTGGACCGGGAGATGATCCGTCTCCAGTGTTATGAAGGCCTTGATGAGTCCAAGGCCCTCTATGAATGGGCCTATGCCAAGCAACTGCTCTATACCCAGATGCTCAAGGAGAAGATTAACGATATTGTCTCTTCCACGGCTTCCCTGGCAAAGGCGGTTGATGAAATTGCCTGCCACGAAGATGCATTTTTCTCAGACCGGTTTTTACAGACCCGCCCCCTTCTGGCTGCCATTACATCGCCCGAACCCGTGGTCCTGCTCATTGATGAAATTGATAAGTCTGATCCCGAGTTTGAGGCATTTCTTCTGGAATTGCTGTCTGATTTTCAGGTGACCATTCCGGAACTGGGTACCATTCAGGCTAAAACCCGTCCCTTTGTATTTCTGACCTCAAATAATTACAGGGATATGAGCGATGCCCTGAAACGCCGGTGCATCCATATATATATTGACTATCCGAGCATGGAAGATGAAAAGAGGATCGTTGCCAAAAAATTGCCGGGTATCGGGGACCGTCTTCTGGATCAGGTGGTATCCACCGTGGCCGGTATCCGTGAGTTGGATCTGAAGAAAAAACCCTGTATCTCGGAAACCCTTGACTGGGCCAGATCCCTGATGATCCTTCAAAAAGAAACCCTGACCGTTGAGGCCCTGGACCAGACCTTAAATACCCTGTG
>PIVQ01001576.1 GCA_003354055.1 Desulfobacteraceae bacterium
TCTTCCCGGGTCAGGGGCTCAAAGTAGAGCTTGTCGGATGTGTCATAGTCTGTGGAGACGGTTTCCGGGTTGGAGTTGACCATGATGGATTCAACCCCCTCTTCCCTGAGGGCAAAAGAGGCATGAACACAGCAGTAGTCAAACTCGATCCCCTGGCCGATACGGTTGGGACCGCCGCCCAGAATGATGACCTTTTTCTTGTCTTCCACCCGGGCCTCACACTCGGTTTCGTAAGTTGAGTAGTAATAAGGTGTGGTGGCTCTGAATTCTGCGGCACAGGTGTCTACTAGTTTATATACCGGAACGATACCTAAGTCTTTTCTTGCCTGCTCTATCTGCTTGTCTGTGAGACCGCCGGACAGGTGGGCTAGTTGCTTGTCGGAAAATCCGTATTTTTTGGCCTTTTCAAAGAGATCTCTGGGCAGGTTTTTACCGGCCAGCTTGAGCTGTTTTTCTAAGTCCACAATCTGTTTCATCTGATAGAGGAACCAGGGATCAATGGCTGTCAGTTCATATAGCATGGTGATGGGCATACCGTGTTCCAGGGCATACTTGATATAGAAAAGACGCTGGGAATTGGGGGTGGATAATTTGTATTCCAGGTCATTTCCGGCAACAGATCCGGGTGCAGGATCCTTACCGTCTGCACCGAATCCTGCCCTGCCGATTTCCAGAGAGCGCAGGCCTTTCTGAAAGGCTTCTTTAAAGGTACGGCCGATGGCCATGGTTTCCCCCACAGACTTCATGGCCGTGCTCAGGATATCATCGGCTTCAGGGAATTTTTCAAAGGTCCATCTGGGTATTTTTAAGACGCAATAGTCAATGGAAGGCTCAAAACAGGCCATGGTTTCGCCGGTGAT
>PIVQ01001577.1 GCA_003354055.1 Desulfobacteraceae bacterium
AATATCGGAAACATTATCAAGCATCTGTTTTGGAGAGTCATATCCCATTAGCCTGGCAAGCTCCCTGTTGGCACCGCTAACCCGTCCTTCAGGATGAGAACGAAAAATCCCAACTGGCAAATTATCAAACAAGTTTTTGAGTTCATCTCTGGCTTTTTTGAGTTCGATTTCCATTTTCCGGCGTTCGGTTTCATCACGGATAATGACTGCGCTGCCACGGTTTGATCCCTTGGAATCATAGATGGCGGCCACACTTGTGGCTACATCCAGAATTCGTCCGTCTTTTGTCAGGCGCTGGGTAGGGAAGTTGCTGATCTGCTCGCCCCTTTTCATCCTGTTTATGCCGCGAACGGTGGCTTCCAAAGCCGAAGGCGGAACAAAATCAACCCGTTTGCCCTCAAGTTCTTCGAGGGTCCATCCAAAAAGCCTGGTGAATGCAGGATTAAGGTATTCCACATTTCCCTCAGCATCGTAACGAATGATTGCATCTGCAGATGCATTGAGCAACTGGGTATACTGATCCCTGGATTTTTGAAGCTCATCCTCCATCTGTTTTCGATCACTAAAATCCTCGACAGTGACAATCACCTCGGTGGATTCTGCACCAAGTTCAATGGGGTGGTAGATGCACCGAAGATACTTGGTCACTCCACCTGTGGCAGATGTGTATTCCCCTTCAAAATAACCCCTTTCTCCATGAATGGCATCCTTTATCACCTCCCTCATCTTTGCGTTGGGGGCATTTTCAAGGCTGTTGAACCCGATGAGCTTTTCCATTGAAGACCCCATGATTCTGAGAAATTCCTCGTTGCATCCGATGATAATACCCTGGTTGCTTAAGTCTATAATGCCAATGGG
>PIVQ01001578.1 GCA_003354055.1 Desulfobacteraceae bacterium
TTTTCTGTACAGAGAGAGAGAGACGAGAAATAATTTCCAAATGTTTTGGAAAAATAATTATGTGCCATTATGATAATAAAAGATATAAGGAATTTAAGGGTTGGTTTTCATAAATTTAATTATTAACAGTCACAGCCAAGATCAAAAGAAAATGAGACAAAACTAGCTGTCTTTTTGAAAAACTATGAAACTACATATGTATGATGTTGTTGTCATCCAAATCTATTGAATGATAACAAAACTATAAACTTCAATTATTATATTTACAATGATTAATGTGAATGATTTCTATTAATAATTTTATATTATATATTTTACAGTACATATTGTGATTATATTGTTTAATATGATTCATTTTAAAATCAATAATATTTTTCTTCCATTGCTCCATTGAATTATAATATTTTTTTATAAATGTTTCAGATTGTGTTTTTAATTCTAAAAATTTTTGTTCAAATAAATTATTTTCTATAAAAAAAGAACAACATTTAGTAATATTTTTATAAAATTTATCACGTTTTTTTTGATGCAAATCCCCATTTAATGATAAATTAAAGTCACTTGATATTTTTTTATGATATTTTATTGATTTTTGAAATAGTGTAATCATATTTTCATGATGTTGTTCAGCAGATTTTTTATAATCAATAATAATATCTTCTAATTCTTTAGGTAAAAATTGTAAAGAGTTCATTATTAGTTGGTTAATTTATTATTAAAATCAATTTTAATATAAAAAAGGTAAATAGTTTAGTTGTTTTTTAGAAAAGCTCCACAATCAAGATTAAAATGAAACGAGACAAAACCAGCTGTCTTTTTGAAAAACTATGAAACTATTTACCTAAATCTATATACATA
>PIVQ01001579.1 GCA_003354055.1 Desulfobacteraceae bacterium
AGGAAAAGCATAATGGAACGTTCAAGACTGGTATTTTCAGGTTCAGGCGGCCAGGGCGTGATCACCGCTGCCATTATCCTTGCCAAGGCTGCGGTCATCTTTGAAGGCTTATGCGCCACCCAGTCCCAGAGTTACGGTGCAGCAGCCAGGGGCGGGGCAACCCGGACCGACATCCTGATAGCAGACAATGATATTCTCTTTCCCAAGGTAATCCAGCCCAATATTCTGGTAAGCCTGACCCAGGAAAGTTATAACAAATTTGCCCCCATCCTGCGTCCCGGCGGATTGCTGCTCATGGATTCCAGATATGTGACCCCGGAAAAGAAAGTGGCGGCCCGTCACGTGGCATTGCCCATGTACGATACCGTCATGGAAAAAGTCGGGAAACCCATTGTATTCAACATCTGCATGTTGGGAACCCTGATCGGCCTGTCCAAACTGGTCAAGCCGGAATCCATCCTTAAAGTTCTTGAGACCACCATTCCCAAAGACTTCATGGATATGAATAAAAAAGCCCTAGATCTTGGGATTAAAATGGGTGAAGCCCAGGTATAGTTCCAACGTTACTCCCAGTGGCTAAACCATAAAAAAAGGCCTGGTGCAGAAATTTTCCGCACCAGGCCCTTTTATTTTTCAGACAGGGTTGATATTTCAAATAACTTTTATACCGGGGATTAATTTTGATCCACTGGATTAATTTTGATCCACTGGATTAATTTTGATCCACTGGATTAATTTTGATCCGGCTTCTCTTCCTTCTCAGGCTGTCTTCCGGTCGGGGGAACCGCAGCCGGGAACAAGTCTTCCAGGTTGAGTCCCTTGATCTTTTTCAGACAGTCGGCAAGTGCGGCCTCTTC
>PIVQ01001580.1 GCA_003354055.1 Desulfobacteraceae bacterium
TTCATGGCCGTGCTCAGGATATCATCGGCTTCAGGGAATTTTTCAAAGGTCCATCTGGGTATTTTTAAGACGCAATAGTCAATGGAAGGCTCAAAACAGGCCATGGTTTCGCCGGTGATGTCATTGGGAATCTCATCCAGAGTATACCCAACGGCAAGTTTGGCTGCAATCTTGGCAATGGGAAAGCCTGTGGCCTTTGAGGCCAGGGCAGAGGATCTGGAGACCCTGGGATTCATCTCAACCACAATGATGTCCCCGTTTTCAGGATTCACGGCAAACTGGACATTGGATCCGCCTGTATCCACACCGATTTCCCGGATAATGGCAATGGAGGCATCCCGCAGTTCCTGGTATTCCTTATCAGACAGGGTCTGGGCCGGGGCCACCGTGGCAGAGTCTCCGGTGTGGACGCCCATGGCATCAATGTTTTCAATGGAACAGATGATGACCACGTTGTCGGCATGATCCCGCATGACCTCAAGTTCATATTCTTTCCAGCCTAGGACAGACTCTTCCAGCATGACCTGGGTGTTGAGACTTGCATCCAGCCCGGCCTTGCATAGTTTGGCCAGTTCTTCTGAGTTGTAGGCTACGCCGCCGCCGGTGCCTCCCAGGGTAAAACTGGGACGGACAATAATGGGGAAGCCGATGCGCTTGGACACGTCTTCCACCTCAAGCATGGTGGTGGCAAATCCGCTCTTGGGAATACGCAGGCCGATCTTGTTCATGGCATCCCTGAACAACTCCCGGTCTTCAGCCTTGTTGATGGCATCAATGGACGCACCGATGATCTCGATATTATACTTCTCAAATATCCCGGTTTTTTCAGCGTCAATTGTGGTGTTCAGGGCGGTCT
>PIVQ01000748.1 GCA_003354055.1 Desulfobacteraceae bacterium
AAAATTTAAAGGGGATTTTATAGTGATGAAATTACTTCGACAATCCCCTCTTTCCGCCCGAATCGGCATGGGTATTGTTATACTGAATGTTCTGGTTGCTGTTTTTGCCCCCTTGATCGCGCCCTATGGCGAGACCAGTGTGGTCGGGGATGTGTGGGAAAGTTTTTCCGCCCAATTCTATTTTGGAACGGATCATATTGGTCGAGATCTTTTTACCCGAATGGTCTTTGGTGCAAGAAATACCATAGCTCTTGCATTTATCACCACCATTTTATCATTTTCCTTTGGATCCCTTTTGGGCTTTATTGCCGCTGTTAAAGGCGGCTGGACTGACCAGGCATTAAGCCGGATAGTTGATATCATAATGGCATTTCCAACCCTTATTTTTGCGTTGATGATTTTATCCGTGCTGGGATCATCTATTCCCACATTGATTTTTACCATCGCCATCTTAGATTCCACACGGGTCTATAGATTATCCAGGGCAGTTGCCATGGATATTGAAGTGATGGAATTTGTGGAAGCTGCCAGGCTGAGAGGAGAGGGGCTTTGGTGGATCATACGGCAGGAAATTCTGCCCAATGCCATGCCGCCGCTCATTGCAGAATTCGGCCTGAGGTTCTGTTTTGTATTCCTCTTTATTGCCTCTTTAAGTTTTTTAGGGCTCGGCCTGCAGCCGCCGCTATCTGATTGGGGAGGAATGGTCAGGGAAAATGCCGGCGCCATTACATTCGGCATATATATCCCTCTAATCCCGGCAGGCGCCATTGCATTTTTAACCGTGGGGGTCAATTTAATTGTTGACTGGTTTTTACACTTATCCAGTGGGCTGCATGAATAACCTGAAGGTCACACGTAAATAAGGAAACTAAATGAACAATCTGCTCGAAATAAAAAATCTGTATATTGAAGCCTTTTACGAAGACCAGTGGCAGCCCATTGTCCGTGACATCAGCCTTAATTTGAAAAGAGGAGAAGTCCTTGGGCTTATCGGTGAATCCGGGGCCGGCAAATCCACCATCGGTCTTTCAGCCATGGGGTACACACGCCAGGGATGCAGACTTGCATCAGGCTCTATAAACCTTGACGGGATCGAATTGTTTGATGCGTCAGATGAGGATAAGAGACTGGCCAGGGGATCAAAAATTGCCTATGTGGCCCAGAGTGCGGCAGCGTCTTTTAACCCCTCCCATCGTGTTATAAAGCAGTATGCAGAAGCGCCCGTCCACCACGGGATAATGAGCTATGAGAAGGCTGAAAAAGAAGCGATTGAGATTTATCGACGTCTGTTTTTACCCAGCCCTGAAAAAATAGGATACCGATATCCCCACGAACTTTCAGGCGGGCAGCTCCAGAGAACCATGGTGGCCATGGCCATGTCCTGCAAACCTGATATCATTGTGTTTGACGAACCAACCACGGCTCTCGATGTTACCACCCAGATTGAAGTTTTGGCTGCGGTCAAGGAAATCACGGAAAAGATGAACAAAGCCGCCCTTTATATTACCCACGATCTGGCTGTTGTGGCCCAGGTTGCCCACCGAATTATGGTGTTAAGGAACGGCCGGCTTGTTGAAGAGGGTGAAACCCGTGAATTGATTAAAAATCCTAAAAAAAAATACACCCGTGAGCTGTTGAATGTCAGGACATTAAGGGAAGAAAAAAGTATTACAGATAAGATGAAGGTCATCCTTAAGGTCGAGGATGTGGCTGCATCCTACACCGGACAGGATAATGTACTTGAAGATATTAATCTTATCGTCAGAAAAGGCAGAACGGTTGCCCTGGTCGGTGAATCCGGCAGTGGAAAAAGCACTCTGGCAAAAGTAATTACAGGTCTTCTTCCCGCCAACAACGGCAGTATAACCTTTTTTGAAAAAGAATTGCCACGGGCGTTGAAAAAGAGGGGAAAAGAGGATCTGCGGAAAATGCAGATGATTTATCAGATGCCGGATACGGCTTTAAACCCCAAACATACTGTCAGAAAAGTCATTGGCAGACCCCTTCAATTTTACTTTGGTATCAGGGGTAAAAAAGCGGAAGCACGAATCAAGGATCTGTTAAGGGACATCGAACTTGATCCGGATATCTATATTGATAGACTTACCACAGAGCTTTCAGGCGGGGAAAAACAGCGGATCTGCATTGCCCGGGCCCTGGCAGCGGAACCGGACCTGATCATTTGCGATGAAATTACCTCGGCTTTGGATCAACTGGTGGCGGAAGGCATACTCAATCTGTTACAGGATCTGCAAAATAAAACGAACATGTCTTACCTGTTTATCACCCATGATCTTGCCACGGTCAAGGCCATTGCAGATAAGATCGTTATCATGCTGGAAGGCAAAATCATCGAACAGGGCGAAAAGAAACAGGTTTTGTCCCCGCCTCATCATGAATATACGGATAAACTTTTGGCATCCATTCCGGAAATGGATCCGGACTGGCTTGACAACCTACTGGAAAATCGTCCCTCAACATTCATTTAATGCAATCACGAAAGGCACTCGAATGGTTAAAAGCCTCCCAAGATTTGGTGTCGAGTGCTAACCTTTAATTTTAAAAGGAGAAGAAAATATGACTGACCTATCATTTTTAACACAAGCGTTTAATCAAAAAAAAATCTCCCGAAGACAGTTTATTTCCGGCGTCTCAGCCCTGGGGCTGACGGCCGCCTTATCCCCCGCTTTTTTGGGTAATGCCATGGCCGCGACGCCCCAAAAAGGCGGAACTTTCAGGCAGGCAATGACCGGCGGTGCCACCTCTGATTCCCTTGATCCGGCAACCCTTTTGGCCAGCCATCCCATTAATCTCAGCACCCAATTGAGCAATTGCCTTGTTGAGATTGATCATAATTTCCAACCAGTTCCTGAACTGGCTGAATCCTGGGACGCTTCGCCAGATGCTAAGATCTGGACATTTAAACTCCGTAAAGGCGTTGAATTCCACAACGGCAAATCCATGACAGCTGAGGATGTGATTTATTCCATCAACCACCACAGGGGTGAAGAATCAAAATCTGCTGCAAAACCGTTCTTAAAAAGCGTTCAAAATATAAAAGCGGACGGAAAACATATTGTTGTGTTTGAGCTTGACCAGGGCAGTGCTGATTTTCCGTTTATCATGAGCGATTATCACTTAAGAATTTATCCTGCCGGAACCACGGGTAAAGACTGGGAAAAAGGAATCGGTACCGGCGGGTATATACTGGAAGACTGGGAACCCGGTGTCCGTGCACTGACAAAACGAAATCCTAATTACTGGAAAGCTGATAGTGCCCATTTTAATGAAATTGAAACCCTGGCCATCGTTGATGTCAACGCCAGGACCAATGCCTTAAAAACCGGCCGGATTGATGCCATAGACCGGGCTGATGTCAAAACCGTGCACCTGTTGAAAAGAATGGCCGGCATCAATGTGACTGCTGTAAACAGTACCATGCATTATACGGCTCCCATGCTGGTGGACAATAAGTCATATACGGACAACAATGTCCGAATGGCATTGAAATTGGCCGTTA
>PIVQ01000749.1 GCA_003354055.1 Desulfobacteraceae bacterium
CCACGTGATATTTTTGAACTAAACCACACTATTTTGTATGAAACGAACATTAAAAATAAGGATACCGTTTTTAATGATGGTAAAGCGCCTGAAAAAATTAAAGAGAAAAGGTTCTCTTTCTTCGCCGTTTTGATCTGTTTTCTGATTGTCAGCCTCATTTTATGTGGCGGACTAAGTGCCAATCAAAAGAATGAGACGACTATGACAAGGAGGATTATTAATCCATGGACATGGCAAGACCAGCATGGTTTTTTTGGCTTTGTTCATGCAAATGAAATTACAAATGCCCGGCGGCTGCTTTTTACTGCCGGTCAAGTCTCAGTAGATAAAGATGGAAACCTGCTTCATCCAGGTAATATGGAGAAACAAATCAATCAGGTTCTTGATAATCTGGAATTCATACTGAAGCAAGCGGATCTTCAACTTTCAAATGTAGTTCGATTTACATATTATACCACTGATATTCAAGCGTTTATAAATCCGGCGGCAAGGCGCGTACTCAGTGATCGATTGCAAAAGGCCGGTTGCAAACCGGCAACGTCATTAATCGGTGTCAATTCCTTATTCCACCCGGACTGCGTTATAGAAATTGAAGCCGTTGTTGCGGATTAACGAATACTACAATAGAGGAGAGGTAATATGAATAGTAATATAATAGAATCACTGCCAAAGTTCTTTGAAGCTTTAGGCCTTGATGAGCAGCCAATGGGCACTTTTTTTACTGATAAGAAGCCCACAGTTGGATATTCTCCAGAATCTATGGAGCTTCCTACACGTGAAAAAGAAATTAGAAATGAAGTTAATTGGCAGTCTGTATTTTCCGGATTTTCATGTGTAATTCAAAAAATATGGCTTGCCCGCAAAAAGAAATCTGCGGCATACTTTTCTGCTGAACGGTTTGGTTGTGTTGGCGGAGCCTTTTATTTAGGCTTTGTTAATCCGATGCCTGAAACCATTATCCAATATATTTCAACAGGTATTCCTAATGCGATGAAAGGAGAACTTTACTATGATTCTCCGGATAATGCTAAAAAGGTGTTAGTAGCTGACCCAAAACCTGCATCCGACAAATTCTGTGTTTTTAAACCATTAGACAGTTTTGAAACAAATGAAAATCCAGAGTTGGTTTCATTTTTTGTAAGACCTGAAGCATTGAGTGGCCTTCATCGATTGGCAACTTTTGTAACAAGTGATCCCGAAGTTGTTGTTTCACCGTCTGCTGCTGCTTGCGGAAGCCTTGTCGTATGGCCGTTATATTATCTTTCCAAAGGACTTAATAAAGCAGTTATTGGCGGTATGGATCCTTCAGCAAGAAAATTTTTTAAGACTGATGAGCTATCCTTTACCGTGCCTTTTGGAATGTTTGCTGAAATGGTCAATCGTTTTGATGAATCTTTTTTAAAAACAAATACCTGGGCAAATGTGCAAAAGAAAATTACACGGAGTAAAAAGGCCTGGAAAGAGGCACTCTGACCGACCCCAATGGTGACATTTAGATTAATTGCGGATGATAATCAAACAGTATGCTATTTACATTGGTACCTACAGAATGATTGATGGGGCGAGTGTGAGAGGGTACTTTCAACTCACACTCGCGGCTCAATTATTCTGAGTGTCTAAAATATTTGGGGTAGGATCATTATTTCAGGCGGATCCCGTCAGACTTGTGCAGGGTAATGCGGCCCTGTTTGTAAAGGCTGCCCACGGCTCGCTTGAATTCCTTTTTGCTCATGGAAAATGCGGCTTGAATGTCTTCAGGACGGCTTTTGTCGTGGCAGGGGCTGAATCCGCCATTGGCCTCCAGGACCTCTATGATTTTCCGGGCCGAGCCTTCCACCGAGGCATATCCCGGCTGTTTCAGGGTCAGGTCCACTTTGCCGTCCTCCCGGATCCTAAGGACATATCCACGGCATAGGTCCCCGATGGACAGGTCTTCAAAGGTCTCATTTTTATAGAGCATGCCCGTGCAGGTGTGGTTGATGAGAGCTGTATAGCCGATGGGGGAAATGCTGTGGATGATAAGATCCACGGCCTCTCCGGAAGTAAGGTCCTGGGCATCCCCGGGGCAGAGTTCCGTCATCAGGGTGGACCCGTAGACCCGGTGGGAGGACTCATCCAAACAAATCTTCACCAGATGGGTTTCACCAAGTTCCATCCGGCCCTGCTGTTCGCTGCGGGGAACCAGAAGGTCTTTTTCCAAGCCCCAGTCCATGAAGATACCGAACGCAGCCGTGTCCTTGACTTTGAGGCCCACGATATCCCCCACCACGCCGGCCGGTTCCAGCGTGGTAGCCACGGGCCGGTCCTCGGAATCGGTGTGGATAAAGACCCGGATCTTCTCGCCCACGGCAATGTTTTCGGGCACGTATTTATTGGGCAAAAGCACCCGGTCCCGGCCAAAGCTTAAATAGACCCCGTAGTCGGAGAGATTCCCCACGGGCAGGTCGTGGAATTGACCTACCACAGCTTCGGGATCCTGTGCCAGAAAGGGATGGGACTGTCTGGAGGAGGATCGGTCTTGACTTTTTTTCGGGGATTGCCCCGTACTTTTTTTCCGGGATTTTCCCGCAAGTTTCCAGGGGTCTGTTATCTCTGACATGGGCCTTCCTTGTGGTTAGATGTATCAGACTATTATATCATATCAGAGCAGACACCACCATACGGGTATCTTCTTTTTAAAAACAGGTGTTTTAAACCATTAATCGGTGGTTTAAACCATTAATGCGGTGTGAAATGACCATTGCGTGCCCTGCTAATTATCTATATCACTGATATTAAGGTCAAATTAGCCATTGGCATGTTGTTTGCTATTGTTTTGGTAAAAGTGAATAACAAAAAATTTGAATTGAAAGGAAAAAACGATGTACAGAAACGATACGCATAGAAAATTAATCGGATATATTTTATGGATATTCGGGTTTATCGGAGCACACAGATTTTATTATGGGAAACCTCTATCAGGCACCCTTTATTTTTTTACCTTCGGTCTGCTCGGAATAGGATGGATCATCGATTTCTTCTTGATTCCTTCCATGGATGAAGAGGCAGATTTCAGATACTGCGCAGGTGATATTGACTACTCCCTTACATTTATATTTCTGACATTTTTAGGCATATTTGGTGCCCATCGTATATATATGGGAAAATGGATTTCAGGGCTTATCTATCTTGTGACCGGGGGAGTATTCGGGCTTGGTGTTCTGTATGATTTCTGGACCCTGAATGATCAGATATCAATGGAAAATCAAAGAGCTGTCTGATTTATAATATCTGCAAATTGTATGGAATCATTATCAGGTAAAAGTCATACTCTTTTTTTAATGCCGTTTGACTGCATCAGGGTTTCAAGGGTCTCATAGGACTGGGACCCCATTAACTTACAATCTCCTAATCAGTGAAATGAACAATAAACTCGCAGCAGGTATCACCCATACCAATGGCTTTAACCGTCTCTGTTTTAACCGGTCCTTTGCAAAACGGTGTAAAGAGGCTCTCAAACATACCTGCGGAACAAAGGCA
>PIVQ01000750.1 GCA_003354055.1 Desulfobacteraceae bacterium
TTTCCTGTTTATTCGGTGATAAAGCCCAATGTGGACTTCTGGATAGATGTGTTTACCAAGTATTCCAGAGGCCAGGGGG
Organism: Desulfobacteraceae bacterium; assembly: GCA_003354055.1. Next base: position 80 of record PIVQ01000750.1, read on the forward strand.
TGATTCATGATGCCCGGGATCTGTCCATCAGATACGGGGTTGTGAAACTGAATCCTGAAAATACCCGGAAGGCTGCCAAGCAAAACCGGAAGATCAAAGAAAAAGCCTTGGACGGATATGAGGCTATTCTTTTAAAGCTGGCCAAGGGTAAAAAACCGTCCTCTGCCAAAGAGAAGAAGGTGGCTGCCCTGTTCGGTCCCGATGCCACGCCCGGAACCTATAAGCGGGCGAAGCAGAACTTACGGATCCAGACCGGTATCAATCAGCAGTTTAAGGAGGGGGTTATCCGGTCCGGTGCCCTGGTCGGAGAATTTAAACGCATATTCAGGTCCTATGGTCTGCCCGAGGATCTGGTTTATCTGCCCTGTGTGGAATCCTCCTTTAATGTGACGGCCTATTCAAAGTTCGGGGCTGCCGGGATCTGGCAGTTTACCCGGAGTACGGGCCGGATGTATATGAAAATCGGCTATGTGGTGGATGAGCGGCGGGATCCTTTTATTGCCACCCATGCGGCAGCCAAGCTTTTAAAGCGGAACTTCGGGGAGCTAAAGCAATGGTCCATGGCCCTTACTGCATATAACCACGGGCTCAACGGGATGAAGCGGGCCAAAAAGAAGCATAAGAGTTATCCGAAGATCTATACGACCTATCGCAGCGGGTCCTTTAAATTTGCCTCAAGGAATTTTTATTCGGAATTCCTGGCAGCCAGGGAAGTGGCCAAAAACTATACCCGTTATTTCGGGGATATACGCCTTGCCAAACCGGTGAGCTATACCCGCTATAAGGTGAAAGGCTATGTCCCGGCCGCAGAGCTGTCCCGGGACCTGGGCCTGGATCTAAGAAAACTTCAGCGGCTGAACCCGGCCCTGAGAAAACCGGTGTTTGACGGCAGAAAGCATATTCCCAAAGGTTATGAACTGCGCCTGCCCAAACACATCACCAGGGATGCCGTCTTCCTTGCGGCAAAAGACAATTACCGGGACAAACAGAAGCCCAGTAAATTTCACCGGGTACAGAAGGGGGACACTGCGGGCAGCATTGCCCGGACCCATAAGGTACGGCTCAATGATTTGATCCTGGCCAACGGCCTTAGCAGACGGGCCACCATCTATATCGGCCAGACCCTGAGAATTCCGGGCACAGGCGAAGCGATCCCTCGGAAAACCGCATTGGCCAAGGCAAAACCTGTTACACCGGTACCTATCAAACAGGCGCAAACCCAAAAGGTTGCGGTGATACAAAAAGAAGAACCTATTAAAACAACCGAGTCGAAATCTGCGGCAAAGGTTGCAGAAGCAGATAAGGCTACCAAGACAGCTACGCCGGAGAAAGTTGCCAAGGCATCCCCAAAGCAGGAACCTGAAGACAAACCGGCAGCCGTGGCGATTGCCAAGGCAGATACAAAACCGACAACAGCACCCAAACCCAAGGCGGGTATAGAACAACAGGAACCTTTTCCCGCATTTGAAGCTGAAATCCAGGCAAAACCGGCTCTGGCAGCCACTGACGTCAACCTGAAAATCGTTACCAGTGATCTGAAAATCCAAAAAACAATTGAGAAGAAAAATTATACTCAGGGGTTAATACATGTGGTGCCCGGGGAAACCCTGGGGCATTATGCAGACTGGCTGGGCATTGCCACCCAGAAGATCCGGGAGCTGAACCGTCTGTCCTACGGCCGTCCCATCTCCATCGGCCAGGCCATTAAGCTGCCCCTGCCAAAATCCGGCAGTACCGGCGGATCTGACAGATTTGAGGAGAAGCGGTATGAGTTCCACCAGGAAATTCTGGAGGATTTTTTCGATTCTTTTTTTGTAACCGGGACCGATACCTATGAGATTAAGTCCGGGGATACCCTCTGGTCCTTGTGCGCAAATGAACTGGAAGTCCCGTTGTGGCTGCTCCAGAAGTTCAACCCGGCCATGAACTTCAACAGCCTTCAGCCCAGGCAGAGAATAATTTATCCTTTGGTCAATCCCAACGGGATCTATCCCATTGGTCAAAGCCAAGCCCAAGATTTCAGGATATGATGTTCAGAGCCCGTGTTTTTTCTTTAAGCCCCTGAACTGATCATAGGTCAGGCCCAGGATGCGAGCCGCTTTTTTCTGATTGAACCGGGCGTCTGACAAGGCTGAGGTAAGCCTGTATTTTTCAAGGACCATTACTGCCTCTTTCAAGGGCTTTTCAGACAGAGTTTTTATGGGGAAGTCCGGCACTCCGGAATCAACAGGAGAGGGGGCAGACGGTGCCGGTGGTTCTGAGCCGGAAGACACGCCGACAACCGGCAGCCTGCCATAGGGTGAGGAAAAGGGCTCAAAGGAGATCTCGTCAATTTCAGGGCTGGGACTTTTATATACCGCCCGTTCCACTACGTTTTTCAACTCCCTTACATTACCGGGCCAGTCATAGGATTCCAGGGCCCGGACTGCAGAATAGCTAAGTTCCGGCATATTGTCCCATCCCAGTTCAAAGGCCATACGGCCGGCAAAATGATTGGCCAGAAGCAGGATGTCACTCTTGCGGTACCTCAGGGGCGGGACATAGATGACTTCAAAGGAGAGACGGTCTAAAAGATCCTGCTTGAACGATCCGTCCTTTGCCATGTAAGACAGATCCACATTGGCGGCCCCTACGATGCGGACATCCACCTGGACCTGTCTTCCGCCCCCGACCCGCTCAAAGCTTCCATATTCCACTACCCGGAGAATCTTTTCCTGGACCTCCATGGGAATGTTCCCGATCTCATCCAGAAACAGGGTGCCGTCGGCAGCCTGCTCAAACCGGCCTGCCTGCCGGGTGCCGGCTCCGGTGAAGGCCCCTTTTTCATAGCCGAACAATTCAGAGCCGATCAGAGTGGGGGTCAGGGCGGCGCAATTGAGGGTGACCAGGGGTTTCTGCCACCGCTTCGATAGGAAGTGAAGCCGGGCCGCAGCCAGCTCCTTACCGGTTCCCCGCTCCCCTAAGATGAGGACTGGCCGATCAATGGGGGCCACTTTTGAAATCTTCTCCTGGAACGTCAGAAAGGCTTCGGACTGCCCAAGGGCTTCGGACATGGACACGGATTTTGTCTGGGAATCAATGGTAGTTGAATAGGCCATGGTCACCTCGTCACGGGTAATTTAATAAACTATTGGGATTTTCAGCCACATATTGGTGAATCATACCATAAGGCACTTTTTCCGTCAAACCGGGCAACCATCTGAAATAAAAGGCGATACTAAAATATTCAGTGATTGGCACACTTTCTGCTCTATAGAATCCCAACATGAAAGTAAAATACAACATAAGTTAAACATACCAATTAAACGGAAAACTTAAGGAGACAGACCATGGGAATTTTTACACGCTTTAAAGACATCGTGAACTCAAACATTAGCTCCATGCTGGACAATGCGGAAGATCCTGAAAAACTGATCAAGCTCATGATCA
>PIVQ01001581.1 GCA_003354055.1 Desulfobacteraceae bacterium
GGCATGGAATTCGCCCTGACACAGAACGTATCCAAAATTGTCAGGGACCGACTCCAGATGCTCATTAAAAATGCCCTCCAGGGTCTGGTTCTGGTCTTTATTGCCATGGTGTTGTTTTTTCCGTTCAAATTTTCTTTCTGGGTGGTCATGGGACTGCCCGTATCCTTTTCCCTGACCTTTTTCTTTATGAATCAACTGGGTCTCTCACTGAACATGCTGTCCATGGTTGGATTGCTCATCGGCGTCGGTATTCTCATGGATGATGCCATTGTGATTGCTGAAAATGTGGCGGCTAATCTTGAAAAAGGGAAAAGCGGGTTTCGTGCCACAGTGGACGGTATTACAGGTGTGGCCCCCGGTGTCTTTTCCTCGTTTCTGACCACCTGTTTCGTATTCGGCGCCCTGGCCCTGAGTATGAAAGGGGATATAGGTAAGGTGTTGTATGTCATTCCGGTGATTTTGATCCTGACCCTGTCCGTGAGCCTTGTGGAGGCCTTCTGCATCCTGCCCAACCATCTGGCCCACGCCCTGAAGCACAACGGGAAAACCCTTCAGGCAAACTGGTTTCGACAGCGTATCGACAAAGCCCTGGACTGGGTGAGAGAACGATTGCTGGGATGGTTTGTTGATAAGGCCATTGATTTTCGATACCTTTTCATCGGTCTGGTTCTCTTTGTCTTTATTGCATCCATTTCTATGTTAGCCGGCGGTGTCCTCAAGGTCCGGGCATTCCCCGAGATTGACGGTGATGTGATTCAGGCCCGGATCCTCTTTCCCCAGGGCACCCCTCTGGACAGAACCACTATTTACGTGGACAAACTTTTGGATGCAGCCGAAAAGATCAACCGGGAT
>PIVQ01001582.1 GCA_003354055.1 Desulfobacteraceae bacterium
CCGGATCATACCTATTGTACCCGGGGCGGATTCATACCCAAAATAGCATTTAATCCCCTAAGCTACGGTATCCCGCCCAATAATATTCAGGCCACGGATACCTCCCAGCTTCTCGGACTTGAAGTGGCGGCAATGGCGCTGGCTGATGCGGGTTACCCTATCGGTCATGACAATCTCCAGAAAAAAAAGGTAAATGTAATTCTCGGTGTCACCGGAACCCAGGAACTTGTGATTCCCTTAGGGGCAAGACTTGGTCATCCCCTGTGGAAAAAAGCCATGGAAGATGCCGGTCTTGGTCAAAAGAAAACCCAAGAAATCCTTCAACGCCTGGATACCTCATATGCGCAATGGCAGGAGAACTCGTTCCCAGGGTTGCTGGGCAATGTGGTTGCCGGAAGAATAGCCAACAGGTTGAACCTGTCCGGCACAAACTCTGTTGCAGATGCTGCCTGTGCCAGTTCCCTGTCTGCCATCCATACGGCCATCATGGAACTTGAATCCGGACGCTGTGACATGTCCATCACCGGCGGCGTGGATACTCTGAATGATATTTTCATGCACATGTGCTTTTCCAAAACCGGTGTGCTTTCCCATACCAGTGATGTGAAACCCTTTTCAAAAGATGCTGACGGCACTGTGCTCGGGGAAGGCATCGGCATGCTGGTTTTAAAACGATTGACCGATGCAGAACACGACAAAGACAGAATATACGCGGTCATAAAGGGGATGGGAACCTCCAGTGACGGAAAGACATCCGCCATTTATGCGCCTGAGGCAAAAGGCCAGGTAAAAGCCCTGAAAGAGGCCTACGACAAAGGGGGAATTGATCCTACAACAGTGGCATTGGTAGA
>PIVQ01000751.1 GCA_003354055.1 Desulfobacteraceae bacterium
GGCTCCAAAATTACTTGATCTTTTGTTTTCAAAATACCCAGTTGGGGTCTTTTGTAAAAATACCCATTTAAGGGGTTTTGGAAATAATTTAGATCAAGTTATTTTGTAACGATTCCTAAGCCGGAATCGAACGGGGAATCTGTCTTGGGTTTGACCTTTCGATAAACCCAAGACAGATGTTAGGATACAACGATTCCAGCCGGGCGGGAACCGAAGATTTTATTACACTTTAAACAAATCAACCGTGCGGTTCAACTCATCGGATAAATTGTTGAGATCATCAGCATTGGAATTAATTCGTGAACTGTTTTCCGACATCATCTTTGCCGCCTGATTCACCTCCATGATATCCCGGGCTATTTCATTTGCCACAGTAGAACTCTGGGCCACATTTTCTGTTACTTCCTGAATTCCCAGAGCGGCCTGATTCACATTATCTGCAATTTCTTTGGTCGTTGCAGATTGCTCTTCCACTGCTGCGGCAACCGTGTCTATCATTTCATTGGCATCATTGATACCTACCGTCACCTTTTCAATTTCAGAGACCGTCAATTCAGTTGAATTTTGAATGCCGTTAATTTTTTCTTTAATTTCAAGTGTGGCCTCGGCCGTTTGTCTTGCCAGATCCTTAATTTCACTGGCAACCACAGCAAATCCTTTACCGGCTTCGCCTGCACGGGCAGCTTCAATGGTTGCATTTAGCGCAAGCAGATTCGTCTGGTCTGAAATATCATTGATGGTTTCCACCACCTGACCGATTTCCTGTGCAGACTTGCTCAAATTGTTAATATTTTCAGATGCCGTTTGCGCCTTTTGAGCCGCCTCACTGCTGGTGGATCTTGTTCTCTCTGTATTTTTAGCAATCTCATTGATGGTGGCAGTCATTTCTTCAGCCGCTGCGGAAACCATATTGATATTGCTTGATGATTGCTCACTGGCTGCAGCAACAGAGGTCATATTTGAACTCATTTCCTCCGCAGCAGCGGCAACTGTGCTGGATTTTAAGGACATGTCCTCAGCACCACCGGACATTTCCTTGGAAATGGTTAAAAGTTCCTGGGACGAACGGCTTAGCTCTTCAGAATTTCCTGCAATATTTGTAATGATTCCCTGAAGTTTTTTCAAAAAGACATTGAACCAGCGGGCCAGCAGTCCGATTTCATTTGAATTCTTATCATCAAGTCTATGTGTCAGATCCCCCTCACCCTGAGAGACATCTTCCATTGCAGTGACAAGCCTGTTTAAAGGAATGGAGATTCTTCTGGCTACATATAGAATGATTAAAATAAGTGCAATCAAAATCCCGGCAATGGCCAGGATTGCAAACAGCACCGAATCCCTGATGGGTTTGGTCTTAATGGATTCAGGCACAATGAGTCCGGCAATCCACTGGATATGCGGTTTCTCAAGTTGAATCGGTTCAAACCCTACAAAATGCGCTTCCCCATTCCAGGTAACATTATGAATGCCGCTTTTTTTATCGATCATCACTTTCGCCAACTGCCCGAATCCACCTGAACCGGCCAGGACTGAATCCACATCTGAAAGCAGTTTTATATCCTTTGCCTTATCCCCTTCCACAGGGAAAAAGATGATGGACCCATCATCTTTTATAACAAAGGCATCCCCCTGACCCTGGTATTTTAATTTTGATTTTACATCCTTTTGTATTGTGGATAATAAAATATCGATCCCCGCAATACCGATCAGTTTGCCCTGGTCATTGTAAACCACTTGTTTTATTGAAGAGACGACTGTTTTATCATTATAATCAATCTCAGGCGGTGTTACAAAAAGACGATTCTGCTTTGTGGCTTTACCCCACCATGGCCTTTTCGTCGCATAATAATCCGCATCTTCATATCTGCCGGCATTATCAAAATACTCTCCTGTGTGCGCACTTGCAAAAAAGGACGCCTTTATGGGCTCATCAGCCGTCACCAGTGAATTCAGCATTTTGGTAATTTTTTTATAGTCGGCATCTTGGCTCAGATCCCGATGCCTTTGAGTGTAATTGTCGAACCAGTCCGTTAATTGCGGATTGGCAATAAAGGTTTCAACAACCCGACCCCTTGCCTGAAAGAAGCCTTGGATTTTTTGAACTTCAAGTTGAAGCGTGGACTTTAATCCCTGCTCAATCTTTTCTTCTGTTTTTTTGGAAACACTTATACTGGAAACAATTAAAATTCCAATCAGCAGGATTCCAATTGCCACAGAGGAAATTACCACTAATTCTGATTTAATTGATTTAAAACGTAGTCCCATGACCATTCTCCATTTTTGTAAATTTAGTATGATTTTGAATGTTATTTTTATGATGTGATTTTGTAAATCGCTGCTGGGATTACCATAACTAAACAAAAAAAACAAGCTTCAAAAATTTAATCCCTGATAACATGAACTTAGGCCCGGTATTGTTTTGTGATTCCATGAGGTTATAGATACTTATAAGCTGGTATAATCTCACCTGTGCGGAATGTTGCCATAATCTGTTCTCGCTGTTCCTGCGGATCTTCGTGAACTTCGAACACCTGCGGTTTGCCCTTCTGGTGCCCTTTATTGTTAATCTGCAGGAGGATCATTTATTTCAACTTCAGTATTGTTTGTTGTTTGTTTTTCCTGTAATTTTAAAACCTTTTATTGTTGATTAAGGATCGGCTCCAAAATTACTTGATCTTTTGTTTTCAAAATCCCCAGTCTTTTAAGGGGTTTTGGAAAGAATTTAGATCAAGTTATTTTGTAACGATTCCTAATAGTTTCGTATGAATGGATTTTGGAGATTTGGGTTGTCGAGATTGAAAATATTTAAGTACTCTATTGCTGTTGTGATCTTGCTGATTCTTGGTTGCCAGTCCTTGCAACTCTTACCGGGCGGTAATTGGACAATGCTTCTGAGCCGGGCGACCATTTGTCTCACCCTGCTGCTGGCAGGGTTGCTTTACCTGAGTTCTGGTCAACGGGAGCAGGAACACCCTGAGCAAGGCAACGATTGTCTGGAAGGGAATAAAATTCCATGGTCAGTGTTCAGGAAAGTGGTTGAAAATATGCCCATCATGTTTGATGCCGTGGATGAAAATGGTACGGTCCTTTTCTGGAACAAGGAGTGCGAGAGGGTCACCGGCTACAGCAGTGAGGAGATTGTTGGAAACCCAAATGCCCTGGAACCCTTCTATCCTGATCCGATCCAGCGCGCCGCTAACGTTGAAGAGTTTCTTGAGTTCAACGGCAATTATCGTGATTGGGAAGTTGATCTTTTGTGCAAAAATGGTGAGACACGCACCCTTTCCTGGTCAAACACCAGTCATAAGGCTCCAATCCCGGGTTGGTACACCTGGGGCATTGGAACAGATGTCACCAAACGTAAAAAGGCAGAACAGGGACTTATAGAGCTTGCAATACGTGACGATTTGACAGGTCTGTTCAATCGCCGGAAAATCATGGAGATCCTGGATAAGGAGATCGATCGTGCCGTTCGCTACAAAGCTCCCTTTGTCCTGTGTAT
>PIVQ01000752.1 GCA_003354055.1 Desulfobacteraceae bacterium
ATGAGTGAACTCAAATCAGGAAGTAACCTTGAAAAAGTCCTTGCGGCCGGTCATTTTGCATTCACAGGGGAATGCGGTCCCCCAAAAGGTGCCAATGTCGAACATCTCAAAGAAAAGTTCGCATTTCTCAAAGGCAATGTGGACTGTGTAAACCTCACAGACAACCAGACTGCGGTTGTCCGCATGTCTTCCCTGGCCGCATCCAAACTCCTGGTGGACGAAGGGCTGGAGCCCAACTTCCAGATGGTCTGCCGTGACAGAAACCGTCTGGCCATGATGGCCGATATCCTTGGTGCCCACGCTCTGGGGATCCGTAACATGCTCTGCCTGTCCGGCGACCACCAGACATTCGGCAATCATCCCCAGGCCAAAAACGTCCATGACATCGATTCCATGCAACTTATCGCTCTGGTCAAAAAGATGAGAGACGAGGGCAAGTTCATGAATGGTGATGATATTGATGTGCCCCCTAAAATGTTTATAGGAGCGGCTGCCAATCCTTTTGCCGATCCTTATGAATTCCGTCCCTATCGCCTGGCTAACAAGATTGAGGCCGGTGCCGACTTTATCCAGACCCAGTGCATATTCAACATGGAAAAATTTCGGGATTTCATGAAAAAGGTGGTGGATATGGGTCTGGATGAAAAGTGTTATATCCTGGCCGGCGTAACCCCCATGAAAAATGCCGGTATGGCCAATTTCATGAAAAAATTCGTCCCGGGCATGGATATTCCCGAAGATCTGATCAAGCGCCTCAAAGGGGTGGAGAAAAAGGATCAGGCGGAAGAGGGAATCAAATTCGCCCTGGAACAGGTGGAAGAGTTCAAGGAGATGACAGGGGTGGCCGGTGTCCATATGATGGCCATTGAATGGGAGCATAAGGTGCCTGAGATTGCTGAGCGGGCTGGTGTTTTGCCTCGACCGGTGGTCTGAAGCGAGGAAAGCGAGAAGAGCAAAGTAAAGCGAGAAAAGGCCGGAATGAATTCCGGTAAAGTATAAGCGTTAAGAAAAGCGCATGGGGGGTGAAATCCTCATGCGCTTTTTGTTTTAACGAGGTTGGGTTACCGAGGCTCTGTTCCATGAGATGAATTTTCTCCATACACGGTATGGTTCCCAGATTTCCCGGACATCCCATCTGGCGGTTTCGGGATCTTCGCCGAGTATGGCGGTGCGGTATCTGTAGATGAATGATGAGGCTCTGGCGTTGGCAGCGCAGTGGACCCAGGTTTTTTCATGGGATACCGTCTGCATGGCAGTGACAAAATCGTTGAAATTCTCTTCTGTGGGGTGAAAGAAATTTACAGGGATGTGGATGTATTTCATCCTCAGGTTTTTGATCAGCTCTTCTTCATGGTCCAGGGAGTTTTCTGAGTTTTGGGGCAGAAGGTTGATGATGGTTTTAAAGCCAGCATCCCGTATGGAGTGAAACTGGGGTGCGGTGGGCTGGCCTGAGCTGCTCAGGGTGTCGCTGAGCTGATGGTAATTAAAGATGTCCTTAATCGTATTGCCGCCGAAGGTCAGCGAAGTGTGTTTTTGGATGATTGAAATCAGAAATCCCCAGTAGGTTTTTACCGCTTTTCGCATTATGGTTACTCCTTTGTGATGTAATTGTGATTGTGCTCTGGTATACTCCCAAGTAAATATACGGCAGAACAATTCTGAACAAGCCGCAAGACGACCGTTTTGTTCAGGGTTGGACATTTGACTGAAATTGTCCCATTAAGGAACGATATGACTGGTTATGCGCGAGGAGAGCGGCAGGCGGCTCGGACAAAGACCTGTCTTGTAGAGGCATTCTCAAGCCTTATCCGTGAGAAAAACTATGCTGACATCACGGTGAATGATATTATCGGCCGGGCTAATATCGGGCGGAGCACATTTTACCGGTATTTTCAGAGCAAGGCCGATCTTCTGGTCTTTCTGCATGAAGAGCGGTTTGATGATCTGTTGCTCTCTTTGGCAAGCGAATCTGCATGGCTGGCCGATACTCCGCCGCAGGAACTTTCGGGGTTTCTAAAGGCGTTTCGGAAAATGGGGAACAGGCAGTTCTCTCTCGCCTATATGCTGGGTAATGATATTGATTATGTCATCCATCATATCAATAAACTGCTTTCGGTGAAATTCGAGAAAAGCCTTAAAGATGCCTTTGCCGGCAGGGATAGTCATATCCCTTTTGATGTGCTTGCCCAATCCATGGCAGGGTCTTATTGCTGGGTTATTATTTCCTGGCTCACGGGAAAATTAAAGTACACCCCTGAAGAGACCGCTGAATATGTTCACCGGCTCTCCAGGGCAGCAATCTTAGAAGCCCTTGTGTTGTGAATCTCCTGCGGTCTTTCCAGGTCGGTTCAAATCTGTAAAGCACAGCATAGAACGCTTTCCCCTAACGGGCAGGAAAGTTTCATGGACAGGGAGAGAACTTTGTTGGCACATCTGGCAGAGTCTCTCTTTATCGAAATCGCCGTCCGGGGTATTGGGTATTGATGTGAATGTCAGGGATATGTTGGATATATGAGGTAAGCTGTACTGAGCCGGAAAGGAAGGATTTCTCTTCCGGCTCTTGGATAGGTATTGGTCATGGCTGCCGTTTTTTGGCGGTCCTGACCTCTTTCTTTATGGGGTGCTGGCGTAGGCAAACTGTCTAACCGACCCGCAGATTGATATTGTGGGCTTCCATGGTGGTGGTCACGGCTTTGTTCATTTCATCCAGATCCAGATTGGATCGGTATCTGCCGTTGGTTTCCGAAATTTCTATACCATTAATATTTGTCCGGGTCAGTTTTAATAATACACTGATGCCAAAAGTTTTTTTTACGTCAAAGTCTTTTTTGTTTGTTGTCATGGTGTTGTATCCTCCATGTTGTTCGGTTTGTTTCTGTAACTATAAGAAAGCAATTCATGTGCCATAACCCTTTGGAACAATGGAAAAAACGAAAAAGTCTTTTCTGTGTTTGATAAAGGCTGTTTTAAATGAAGTCGAAACCTTTGGGATACCTTGTACCTATGTGTCCATTGCTCTTAAATTGACAGAGTGAATCCGGAGGTCATCTATAATTTTGTATTTTCTTTTATGGGTATGGGATTCATATATGGGGTCATTTTCGTGGAAAACAGGAATTTTTTTCTCACTTCCCGGCTGATATAAAGAAGAATGGGGATCATGATCAGGGTTACCGGGGTGGCGATTAACTCTCCAAAGGCCAGGGAAATAGCCGCCGGAATAAGGTATTGGGCCTGTTCACTGGTTTCGGACATCAGGGGAAGAAGACCGCACACCGTGGTGGCTGTGGTCAGGAATACCGCCCTGAACCGGGAGGTCCCGGCCTGTATAAGGGCCTGTGAAAAAGGTATGCCTTCTTTTGTAAGATCATTAAACCGGGTGAGCATCACCAGGCTGTCATTGACCACCACACCTGCCACCCCCAGCATGCCGAAAAAGGAAAGAATGCTTAAAGGGTATCCCATGATCCGATGGCCGAATGCCGCTCCCACAAAGC